>JBDTOF010000182.1:0-11174 GCA_039933375.1 Chloroflexota bacterium | reverse complement strand
GGGCGAGCCGTTACCCAGACCCTGATATCGACCCGATCGTCATGTGTCCTGACCACGACCGGAGCACCACGGAAGAATGCCTGCCACCTCGAACCGCCCCGAGCGACCCGGAGGACGCCTGGGACCTCGAGCGCCGCGAGACGTGCCATCGCCACGATGACGCCACGCCCCACCGACAGAACGGGCCCGCTCACAGGACTTCGACCGGATCGGCAATCCCGCCATGGGCATCAGCGGCCAGCGCCGTCGAGGTCTCGACGGCGCGATCGACCTCGGCCGCCATGGCGGCGGCGATCAGCGCGGGAACGTTGGTCCGTGCCGTGTCTGCGGCCACGGCGCAGGCGTAGCCGATCATGCGGCGCCGGGCACTCCCGTGGGTGATGATCACGGAACCGCGCACACCCAGGAGCGGGGAGCCGCCCGCCTTCTCATAGTCGAAGACGGTGCGAATCCGCCCGACGCCCGGGCGCAGCAGCAGATACGCCAGCTTGCCGCGGATCGACCCACGAAACTCCTCCCGGAAGAGATCGAAGATGAAGGTCGAGAGGCCTTCGAAGAACTTGATCACGACATTGCCGACCACCGCGTCCGTGACCACGACATCCGCAAGGTCGCCGGTCAGATCTCTTCCTTCAACATTGCCGATGAAGCGCAGGCCCGACTGGTCCAGGAGTTCCGTCGCTGCCTGGATCCGCTGGTCTCCCTTGCCCTTCTCCTCGCCGATGGAGAGGAGGGCGACTCGAGGATCACGGATCCCGAGGACCTGCTCGGCGAAGATCGTGCCCATTCGTGCGTACTGGGCCAGGTTCGCGGCCGTCGAATCAGGATTGGCCCCGATATCGAGGAGCACGAAGGGTGCGCCGCGGCGGATCATCTGAATTGCGAGTGCGGGGCGGTCCACACCGGGCAGGCGGCCGATTCGCAGGATTGCGGCCGCCATGCCCGCGCCGGTGTGACCGGCCGTGACGACCGCGTCGGCCTGACCGTCGCGGACGAGATTGCAGGCGACGAGGATCGAGGCGTCCTTCTTCTCCCGGAGCGCCTTCGCTGGGTGCTCGTCCATCTCGATGACCTGGGCGGCATGCACGATCCGGACATTCGGAGCAAGTTCGCCGGCGAGTTCGCGCAGACGTGTTTCATCGCCGACCAGGATGACCTGGTCATCCGGGCGGTTCCGAGCGTGGTCGAGGGCGCCTGCGACGAGCTCGGACGGGCCGTGATCGCCGCCCATCGCGTCAACCGCGATCCGGACTCCGCGGACGTCCGGCGGCGGTGCGACCGGTTGGCTGTTCACCAGGTCAGGACGCGGGCTCGTCCTTGGCCGTCTTCAGCTCGAGGACCGGCCGTCCGCCGTAGTACCCGCAGTTCGGGCAGGCGCGGTGCGATCGCTTCGGCTGGTGGCAGTGCGAGCACTCCTCGAGCTTCGGAAGCTCGATTGCGAGGTGTGCACGTCGATCTCCCTGGCGAGCGTGGGAGACTCGTCGCTTGGGCACGCCCATGGTGTCGTGATGCTCCTTTCGAGACCCGCGTCATGACCTGGCGGGTTGGTTGCGAGTCGCGCGGGCGCGACGGGACATGTCAGTTCGGACGCGGAGCGGCCTGCGCCACAGCGCTGGGCCGATGGCGGAGTCTACTCGCTATCGGCGTCGCCGTCGACCCGGAAGGCCATCAGCGCGGCCAGCCGGGGATCGATATCTGCGCCGTCATGGTCCTCATGACCATCCCCGAGGCGCTCACCGCACACGATGCACAGGCCGGGACAATCAGGTTGGCAGAGCGGCGCGATGGGTGCGGCCAGCGACACCGCCTCTCGAAGAAACGTCTCGAGCTCCAGCTCGTGATGATCGTTGAGGCGAGTGACGTCCGGATCCAGAGACCGGTCCGCGGCAGCTCCCGACTGGAGGTCAATGCTCGGCAGCACCTCTTCCCGGAAATCCATTGCCAGCGTGGACAGCGCGGGCCCCAGGCAGCGTGAGCATTCGCCGGTCAGGGCCGTTCGTAGGTGGCCATCGACGATGAGTCCCCGGTTGGTGCGCGCGATATCCAGGCTGCCCTCGATAGGACCGGCCAGAACGAGGCCGTCATCGAGCGTGATCTGGATCCCCGTCAGATCGAAGCGCCTCGCTTCGCCGGAACTCTCTGCGAGGAGCCCGGCGAGCGGGAGATTCAGGGGCGCTGGCCGGGTCACCGGTAGCCGGGCTGGCCGTCGTCCTCGTCGTTGACCTCGTCGTTCTCGACGTACGCAGCCCCATCGTTCGGTTCGTTGCCAAAGGATGCATCCACCTCGGCGGCCGCAAGCTCAGCGCGCCGATCATCGAGGACCGCGATCCCCTTTTGAACGCCCGCCAGAGCCTTACCAACCTCTGACTCGAGAGTCTCGAGGAGGCCGAGCGCATAGTCATCGGCCCCAGCACGCGTGCCTTCGGCGGCCGATCGGGCATCGTCAACGATCTTGCGTCCCTCTTCCTCGGCGAGCTCGAGGAGGCCTCGTTCGCCGATCAGGAAGGCCGCCTGCTCCTGGGCGCGGCTGACGATCCGACTCGCCTCTTCCTCGGCCTTCTCGATGATCCGCTCACCTTCGGCATTGATCCGCTTCGCGGCTCGAACTTCTTCGGGTATCGCGACACGGAGCTGATCGACGAGGTCGAGCACCTGGTCGCGATCAACGATCGCGCTACGCGTCAGGGGCAGCGCCTTACCTGTCGCAATCAGTGATTCGAGTCGCTCGAGGAGGAAGATGATGTCCAGCGCAGAGGCCTCCAACAGTGCGAGTCAGCTGGAAGTATGGCACGCGGCCGCGGCATTCATCGCGAGGCGAGCGCGACCTCGAGGGCGATGACCGCGGCGGGCGGGATCATTCCACTCACGTCACCCCCGAACGAGGCGATCTCCCTGACGAGACTCGAACTCACGTAGCCGTGCTCGACCGCGGTCATGAAGAACACCGTGTCCACCTCGGGGGCGAGGCGGCGGTTGTTGTGGGCCAGCTGCATCTCGACCTCGAAGTCCGACACGGCCCGCAGGCCGCGGACGATGGACGTCCCCCCGTACGATCGGACCGCTTCCACGGTCAGCCCATCGAAGGAGTTGACGTCGATCCGGTCGACGGGCAACCCCGATTCGGAGATGGCAGCTCGCAGCACCGTCATTCTCGTTTCGGCGTCCAGGAGAGGCTCCTTGCGCGGGTTCCGAAGGACGGCGACGATGACGCGATCGAACACGCCGAGGGCTCGCCCCAGGACATCGAGGTGGCCATTCGTCACTGGATCGAACGATCCCGGATAGACCGCGACGCTCACGGTTGCGCCTCCGCTGGCTGGACCACGCGATAGAAGGTGAGCGCCGTATCGCCGAAGCGGCGTGCTCGATCCGATGCTAGCAGTCCGATCCGCTCGAGAGGCTGGTTCCTCCAGAAGTGTTTCGCCACCACCACCCCGGACGCCGACACGAGGGCCGGCTCGCCACCCAGGATCTCGAGGGCCGAAATCAGCAAGTCCGGCTTGTCATAGGGCGGGTCGATGATGACCACGTCCCATGCCCCGTCCTGGGACGCCAGGCCCGACCGGAGCCACCTCAGGGCATCGGACTCGACGATTCGCGCCGCAGTTCCGCCCAATCGCGAGCGGTCGAGGTTGGCGCGAATGACGGCGATGGCCTTCCGATCCCGCTCGACGAAGGTCGCCACGCCAGCGCCGCGCGAGAGGGCCTCGATTCCGGCCGCTCCGCTGCCAGCGAACAAGTCGAGCACGCGGCTATTGCGAAGGTCCGGCTCGAGGATCGCGAACAGGGCTTCCTTCACCCGGTCGGATAGCGGACGGGTCATGTCGCCCGGCGCGTCAAGACGCAGCCCGCGTGCTGTTCCGGCGATGACCCGCCCTGCACCACCATCCGAAACCCGTGGGCTCACGTACTCGACTCCGCCTCGCCCCGAGCAACCGGCGAAAGCCAGCCGACCCGAAGTTCCGCGGCCAGGGCATCATGCCCGCTGGTGAGCATGCCTGCCGAGTCCAGGAGTGTCTCGGCCACCTCCCGAGCGCGGATCGCGAGATCTCGATGCTCGTCCCGCTGAAGCGAGGCAACGCGAAGCGCGGGCAGCCCACTCTGCTCGAAGCCAAGGACATTCCCCTCGCGCCGAAGCTCCCAGTCCTTCTCCGCGAGAGCAAAACCATCCCGCTCGTCGCGGATGGCGGCGAGCCGCGCGCGGGCCGTTTCATCCTCCGAGTCCGACACGAGGACGCAGAAGGACTCCTCCCGACCGCGGCCCACACGGCCGCGCAGCTGATGCAGCTGGGCCAGGCCGAATCGATCCGCGCTCTCGATGATCATCATCGTTGCCTCAGGAACGTCGACGCCCACCTCGACGACCGTCGTCCCGACCAGCACGTCGAGCAGACCGGCCTGGAACCGTGCCATCTCCGCGTCACGATCGGACGGTCGGAGCTTTCCGTGGACCAGCCCGACCCGAAGTGGCGCGAGCAACTCCGTCAGTCGCGTTGCTTCCGCCTCGGCAGCGACGGCGGTCGATTCGATGATCGCCTGGTCCGGCGGACCGAAGAAGTCGAACTCGGCGGCGCCTGCGTCAGATGTCTCGGCGGGCACGATCAGCGGGACGACCACGAACGTCCGGTTTCCTCGAGCAGCTTCGGCCCGGACACGATCCCACGTCCGGTCCAGATCGGCGAAGCCCCGGATCCCGGTCCTGACGGCTACACGGCCCTCGGGCGGGGTCCGCAGGTCGGTGACATCGAGATCTGCGTACAGCACCTGGCCGAGTGTTCGCGGAATCGGTGTCGCGGTCATCAGCAGCACATGGGGCACCGATCCGCCTTTCGCCTCGAGCGCCGCCCGTTGCTCGACCCCGAAGCGATGCTGCTCATCGATCACGGCGAGACCAAGGTCCGCAAAACGAACGGCCTCCGAGATCAGCGCATGGGTCCCCACCACGACACCGGCCTGGCCCGAGGCGAGCAGGTCGCGCGTGCGGTTGGCATCCGATCCGCGCATTGAGCCAGTCAGGAGCTCGACGCCGATCCCAAGACTTCCGAGCATGTCGGCAAGGGTCCGCTGATGCTGGCGGGCGAGGAGGTCCGTCGGCGCCAGAAGCGCGCCCTGCCGCCCGGCCATCGCGGTAGCTGCCAGCGCCCACGCAGCGACCGCCGTCTTGCCCGAGCCCACGTCGCCCTGGAGGAGTCTGAGCATCGGCGTGGTGCTGGCAAGGTCGGTGCGGATCTGGTCGATTGACGTCGCCTGGTCCGGAGTGAGGCTCACGGGCCGCCCGACCTTGTCCGAGAGCGCTGCTGTGAGCGTCGCCCGGATGGCGGCATCGTCCCGGTCAGTGCTACTGACCGCCCGACCATGCTGTCCGACTCGCTGTCGCCGACGTCCGACCATCCCGATCTGGAGCGCCAGCAACTCATCGAACGCGAGTCGGCGAAGAGCCGCGTCCCGACGTTCGAACGTCGTCGGGTAATGGGCCTCTTCGATGGCCTCCCCGATCGCCACCAGCTGCACCTGGCGGCGGATCTCTTCGGGTAGATACTCTCGATAGGCTGCGGCCGTCGCGTCCAGCGCCGTGCGAACGGCTCGACGCAATGTGTTCGCGGTCAGGCCCGCCGTCAGCCGGTAGATCGGCACGATCCGGCCGGCGTGCAGCAGTGCGCCGCCGTCATCGGCCTGGAATTCGGGGTTGTCCAGGGTCATCCGGTAGCCGAAACGGCGGAGCTTCCCGCTGACGACGATCGTGTCATCGACCTTCAGGCGTCGCTCGATGTAGCGCCGCCCGAACCAGGTCGCGTCGAGACTCCCGGTCTCATCCTCGAGACGGGCAATGGTCCGTTGAATGCGCCGCCGAAACGACGGTTCGACGCGCAGATCGGCGACCCGAACGCGCGCTGAGACGAGCTCGCCATCGGGGATCGAGACGAGGTCCCCGATCCGGCGCATCTCCCGGAGATCGTCATACCGTCGCGGCACCCGGAATAGCAGGTCGCGGACGCGGGCGACTCCCATCCGTCGCCCGGCGCGCGAGAGGACCGAGGCGCCGGGCAGCCCGGATGAACCCAGGGGCGTGTCCAGGAGCTCCAGCGGGTCAGTCGGTGGGGGCGGTCGGTTCGCTCGGCGCGGAGCCGGCTTGGCCGATGAGGACCGCCGACCGGACGCGTTCGTGCCGGCCACCTACTCGGCTGAAATCAGGAACGGGTAATGCGGCTGTCCGCCGTGGACGACCTCGACCTCGACCCCGGCTACGGCCGCGCCGATCGACTTGGCGAGGACCTCGGTCGCCGCGAGGTCCGTCCCTTCCCCGTAGTAGATCGTGATCAGCTCGAACCCGGTCGGCAGCGACTTCACGGCTGCCAGGATGGCCTTCGTCTGATCCGTGTCAACCGCGACCAGCCCGTCATCAGGGTCAAGTGCGATCGTCTGCCCCTCGCGGACCTTCACCCCTCCGATCGTCGCGTTCCGGACCGCGGTCGTGATCGACAGCGTCTGAATGCCCCGGCCAGCGGCGGTCATCGAGGCCGCGTTGCCCTCGGCATCCTTGGTCGGATCGAGCGCCAGCAGGGCCGCGAATCCCTCGGCAGCGTTCCGGGTCGCCACGACCGAAACCGGGCGGTCGGCCATCTTTGCGACCTGGCGCGCTGCCATGACGACATTCGGATTGTTTGGAAGAACGAGGATCTCCTTGGCCGCGACCGCATTGATGGCCTCGAGCAGCTCCCCCGTGCTGGGGTTCGCAGACTGGCCGCCGACCACCACGCGGCTCACCCCAAAATCACGGAAGATCGCAGCCAGCCCATCTCCCGCTGCGACGGCGATGACCGCCAAGGAGAGCATCGCGGGTACGGCATCGTTCAGGTTCGGTTTGGGCGACCCTCCGATCCCGTGCCGCGGGTCGTCCGTGGCCACTGATGATGGAGCGGCAGCGCCGTCCGTCGTCGAGGCGCCCGCATGTCCGGTACCGGTGAAGGCACTGGCCCGCGTCTCCCGGAGGTCGCGAGCCTGGTGATCCAGGTTCTCCACGCTGATCAGGGAGAGCGCCCCGAGTCCGAGCCCGTGGGCGATGACGAGGTCGGGGCGATCGTTATGGACGTGCACCTTGAGGGCTCGAAGGTCGCCAGCAACGAGAACCGAATCGCCGATGGTCTGGAGGTGGTCCCGAATCGCGTCAACGTCGAGGCTCTTCCCGGAGCGGGCCTGAAGGAGATACATCGTCTCGTAACCAAACCCCTCGTCGGCATGGGCAACCAGGACGGACGGCTTGATCGAGGTCGCGCCCGGGACCCGCGCCTCCACTGGAGCACGACCGACGAGATAGAGAAGGGCTCCCTGCGCCAGGCGATACAGGCCCTGGCCGCCGGAGTCGACCACGCCAGCCTCGCGCAGGATGGGCAGCAGCGATGGGGTTCGAGCGACCGATCGCTCGGCGGCATCAAGCGTGGCCGTGAGCACGACCTCGAGGTCGCTGTCCCGTTCCGCCGCGGCCACCGCTTCAGCCGCAGCGTCCCGAATCACGGTCAGGATCGTGCCCTCGACCGGCTTGGCCACAGCCCCGTACGCGGCGCGTGCCCCCAGGCTCAGTGCGTTTGCCAGATCGAGGCCATTGAAGCGCGATTTGCCGTTAAGTCCCTCCGAGAACCCCCGGAGGATCTGGCTGGTGATGACACCCGAGTTCCCTCGCGCGCCCATCAGGGCCCCGAACGCAGCCGCGGCCGCGACGCGCTCAGCGGTGCCCTTTTCTCCGACTCCCTCGGCTTCCATCAGTGCGGCCTTGACCGTGGCCAGCATGTTCGATCCGGTATCGCCGTCCGGAACAGGGAACACGTTGAGGGCATTGACCTCCTCGACGTGGGCTTCAAGATTTGCGACCGCCGCGCGGAACGCGCCAAGCAGTCCGGGTCCGTTGCAGGCGCGGCGGACCATCAGGCGACGTCCGTCCCGCTATCGGCTAGATCCGAGGTCCCAAGGGAGGATCTGGTGGACCGTCCGGGTGGAACCGCCCCGGGCGTCGAATCGAGCCCGCCGATCCTGATCAAGAGCTCGTCAACCTCTCGGCCAAGCGAACGTCGGATCCGATATCGCACTGCCGAATCGACCTGACGCGCAACCTCTGCGACCGGCAGTCCGGCGCGGACGCGAAGGCGGAGCCGGATCGCCAGACGGTCTCCGGAGAACGAGATTCGCACGCCCGGGGTCCTGCCCACGAGCAGCGCCCGGACGCGCTCGAACAGGCCTGCCTCGAAACCGGCCACCCCATACGACGTGAGGGCGGCCGCGCGGGCGATGTCAGCCGCCGCACGACGGGTGACCAGGGCTCGACCGGGAATGTCGTCACGGGCCATTAACGGGGTCCTCATGAGCGGGCGCTACCGATCAACGGAGTCGCTCTGGGTGCGTGCTATCATACCGCCCCGCTCGGGTACCACCGGCCCGGCTTGAATGACGAATTCCCCTTCGAGGACACTCATGGCCCGTTCCTGCGCGATCTGCGGCAAGGTTTCCATGGGCGGCTTCAATCCCCAGTCATCGGGGATGAACCGCGTCCGTGCGCACCGCCGCTACCAGCCCAACCTCCAGCCGCTCCAGACCAACGAGGGCGGCACGCCCAAGACGATCCTGACCTGCACCCGCTGTCGCAGGACGCTCACGAAGAGCGCTCGATAGGTCGTCGCGCCACCAGCCCCTCGCTGACCGGCGGCTCGAACCCCGGACCCCATGATCCCCGACCGGTCGCACCTGCGGCCGGTCGATTTCATGTCACCGAGCTACCCGGACGCCGGTCCGCGGTGTCCAGCCAGAGTGTGAACGGGCCGTCGTTGACGAGCTCGACCGCCATCTCAGCGCCGAACCGTCCCGTCGCCACCGTGCCGACACCCTCCGCGCCGATCCGCTCGGCAACGCGCTCGTAGAGGCGCTCGGCCAGTCCCGGAGGAGCGGCCTCTGTGAAACCAGGGCGTCGACCCCGTGACGTGTCCGCGAAGAGGGTGAACTGGCTCACGACGAGCGCGTCGCCTCCGATCTCCAGGATCGAGCGGTTCGTCCGGCCCTCGCCATCGCGGAAGATGCGGAGCCCCACGATGCGCCGGGCGAGACCGTCAGCTGCGGCGTCGTCATCGTCATGACCGACTCCGAGCAGGATCACAAGGCCCGGGCCAATGGACGCGACCACGACATCATCGACGCGAACCGAGGCGATGGATACGCGCTGGAGCAGGGCTCGCATCAGCGGGAGGTCGCGCCGAGCGCGGCACGCCAGAGCCCACCGATCGTGACGGCCCACGGGACCAGCAGGATCGGCGATTCGGCACCGCCAAACCAACCGGCCCTCAGGACACCGATGACGCCGATCGCGCCGATAGCCGCGATCACCAGACCCTGGACCACGAGAGCCCACCGGACGCGACCCGCCATCCGCCTCCAGGCGCTGCGATCCCCGGCATCTGCCGCCGTGGCAACGGTCGGGTCGGCGACTCTTGCAGCGCGATCCACGACGCGCCTGAACCAGCCGGGTGCGTGAACGATCGATGCATACGCGATCCCCGCGTAGGCGATCCCACCGAGGACGTCGACCACGTAGTGATCCGCGAGATAGACGATCGCGAACCAGACGCAGGCGGCGTACGCCAGCATCAGCCAGCCCGGGCGTCCGAACGCGCGGCGCGCGAACAGGAATGCGAGGAACGGGTAGCCGGCGTGCAGTGACGGGAATGCCGCCACCTGGTTCGGGTTCACCTCGTAGATGGCGTAGCTGTACAGGTAGCGCCCTTCGAACCCGAACAGGCGGGCGAGATCGGAGAAACCCTGGGCCTTGAGATACGTGATGGCGGGCTCCCCATCCGGGCCGGGGATCAGACCGTGGGCCGCAGCCCACCACGGAGGCGCGACCGGCAGCATCAGGTAGGTCGCGAAGCCAGCCATCGACAGCAGGATCAATGCCGCCACGAAGTCGTAGTAGGCACGGCGACGTCGCACCCAGAGGAGGAAGGCAACCGCGAGCGGCAAGGGGAAGTGAAGGAAGTAGAAGATCGTCCCAGCAATCGCCCAGGGATCCATTCCGGTCGCCGGGTGGAGTGCGTCCTGGAGGACCTGCGTCGGCAGCGCGCCGCCGAACAGCGCTCGCTCGATAGCCAGGACGTCGGCCGAGTGGATCACTCGGTTGATGTCGTCGGCAAAGCCACGCATCAGCTCATAGGCGAGGAAGAGGCCGATGAAGGGCACCCAATCGCGAATGAACAGGCGGCCGCGGCCGAGGAGCACGGCCGCAAGCCCAAGACCGAGCAGCAGAACGTCGGGGGTGATCGAAATTCCGCTTGCGATCATGAGGGCCGACAGGACGGCGATATAGCCGACGATCGTGAGGAGCAGGAGGCGGTCGTTGCGGCGGTGGAGCCCGGCGAGCGCTGGGTCGCCCGCAGTTACCGCGACGCGTGGAATCGGCACCAACGGGTCATAGCGGATCTGGGTCAGGTCGGCTGGGTCCTCGTTTGCCGCGCCGGCCGACTCCTCGGTCAAGGAACGAGATCCCTTGGATGCGGCGGATGGGGTGCGGGGACATTGGGCGGCGTCGGCATGCCGGCCTCCCGCCAGGCAGTCCCGTCGGCCCGAAGCGTGGCCAGCCGGTCGCCGAACCGCTCGAGGGCCGCGGCCTCCGCCGACGCCGGCAGCATCACGTCCCAGTCGCGCATCTCGTCCGGAGTCTCGAGATCCAACGGGCCCGAGCGAAAGATGAAGACCGGGATTCCCGCGCGCTCGATTTCGGCCTGGATCGTGCGCGCGAGGTGCCGCGGAAGCGTCGCCACCGTGCTCATCCGGTCACGAGGGATCGGTGGAACACCGCCGTTGAGCGTGTACTGGTAACCCTCGTCGGCCAGGGCGCGAACGAGGCGGATCTCGCGAGCCATGTCACGTCCCTTGATCCAGAGCGCCGATCCGACCACCAGGACATCCGCGGCCAGACCGCCAACCAGCTCCGCCGTGTCACGGTTGACCCCGCCATCAACGTGGACCTCGGCGCCGTGGAGCTTGTGACCGAGGTACTCCCGTGCCGCCAGGATCTTCGCCCGTGCGACGTCGGCCATGAACGACTGACCGCCAAATCCCGGCTCCACCGTCATCACCATGATCAGATCCAGCAGGTGCCGATACGGTTCGAGAGCCGACAGCGGCGTCCCCGGACG
>JBDTOF010000181.1:0-4348 GCA_039933375.1 Chloroflexota bacterium | reverse complement strand
GTCCCCTCGTCGAGGAGCGAGGCGTTCGCGATTTCCATGCCGGTCAGGTCGCAGACCACGGTCTGGAAGTTGATCAGCGCCTCGAGGCGCCCCTGGGCGATCTCGGGCTGATATGGCGTGTACGCCGTGTACCAGGCCGGGTTCTCCAGGATGTTCCGCTGGATGACGGCTGGTGTGATGGTGTCGTGGTAGCCCATCCCGATCATCGTGCGCAGCGGCCGGTTCTCGGCCGCCATGGCGCGGAGATCCTCGAATGCCTGGACCTCGGACCGTGCGGCTGGCAGGCCCAGGTCGCGATCGCGCAGGATGGCCGAGGGCACGGTGGCCGCGATCAGTTCCTTGAGTGACGAGCTGCCGATGCTCTTCAGCATCGCAGCGATGTCGGCCTCATCGGGACCGACATGCCGGTCGACGAACTCGTATTCCCTGGGGATCTCGGGCATCGGTCAAGCACCTCTCCGGTGCCCACGCTGTCCGGGTGCCTGAGAGCGTCCCCACGGTCGCTCCAAGCGGCCGCGAGTTCCTCCGTCGGCGCGTCTCGTCGGGACGATCCCGTGCTCAACGCTCTCCAGCGTCCCCATCCCTGAGCGGTCCCTGCTGCCTGAGAGGTTCCGGGCTGTTGCCCCGTCGGCGCCGCCGGTGCTGCCAGATGGTCTGGCCGCCCTGCGATCTCTCCCGCCCAGTTCGATTGGGGAAGTTCTTGCCGGGCATCCTACGCCCTTTCGTGTGACTTGCGGTCGTTGGCGTACCCTTCGACGGTGACTGCATCCCGCGTCGCGGCGTTCTTCGACGCCGACCGAACGCTTCTCGACGTGAATTCGGGCCTCCACTGGGCCCGCCACCAGCACAGGTCCGGCCAGATTTCGACGCTCGATCTGGTCCGCGCCGCGATGTGGACCATTCGCTACCGCCTGGCCACGATCGACCAGGAGTCACTGATCGGACGCGTGGCCCGGCTCTACGCGGGGACATCGGTGGCCCTTGCCGAAACCGAGGTGGGTCGCTGGTTCGACGCCGAAATGCAGCGGTTCATCCGCCCGGCAGGTCAGCGGCGCGTTCGCGAGCATCTCGAGGCCGGGCATGTCGTTGCGATCCTCTCGTCCGGGACCCGGTTCACCCTCGAACCACTCGCCGGGATCCTGGGCATCAAGCACATCGTCTGCACGGTCTTCGAGGAGGTCGACGGGCTACTGACCGGGTCGCATGTCCGCCCGGCCTGCGCCGGCATGGGCAAGGTCACGCTGGCTGAGCGGTTCGCGGCCGAGCACGACGTCAATCTCAGCGCCAGCTACTTCTACACCGATAGCCACGCCGACATCGGCCTGCTCGAGCGCGTTGGTCTGCCGCGGGTCGTGACTCCGGATCTCCGGCTTCGCCGCCAGGCGCGACGACGCGGCTGGAGCATCGAGGACTGGGCGCTCGCCTGAGTCTCGCTCCCGGCCGGCGCCAGATCCCCGGACCGCGCCGCGCGGGTCAACCCGCGAGGAACCCTGTTCTCAGGCTTCCTGGATCGTCGTTGGCGCCCCGTGGATCGCGGGGATGCTGCCGAGCCGACCGGCCTGGTAATCGGCGATGGCCTGCATGAGCTCATCGCGCGTATTCATGACGAACGGTCCCATCCAGGCCACTGGTTCCCGGATCGGGCGTCCGCCGAGAATGAGGACGTCGAGATTGGGGCTTCGCGACTCCTGGCGACCAAGCGGCAGCGCGGAGATCGTCAGGGCGTCACCCGGGCCGAAGACCGCCAGCTGACCGGTCCCGATCGGCACGGATTCGGTCCCGAAACCGTGAGTCAGGCCGCCCGATGCGCCCGCCCGCGAGGCGCCTGGATCCCCCACTGACCCAAGACCGGACATCGCATAGACCAGCGCGTTGTAGTCCGCCCGCCACGGCAGCCGCAGGCTGGCGCCGGGGCTCAGCGTGGCGTGGACCAGGGTCATCGGCGAGTAAGTGGAGCCAGGGCCCGCGAGGCCGGCGATTTCACCGGCGATGACGCGGACCAGCGCGCCGCCGTCGGGAGAGCTGGCCAGAGCGACCTCGCTGGCGCGGATGTCCTGGTAGCGCGGCGCGGCAAACTTCTGAGCCGCTGGCAGGTTCACCCAGAGCTGAAAACCGTGGAACAGTCCGCCACTGGCCACGAGCCATTCCGGCGGCTTCTCGATGTGAAGAATGCCGGCGCCGGCCGTCATCCACTGTGTGTCGCCGTTCGTGATGACCCCTCCGCCGCCGTTGGAGTCGGCATGCTCGAACACGCCGTCGATCATGTACGTGACGGTCTCGAACCCGCGATGCGGGTGCCACGGCGTGCCCTTGGGTTCGCCGGGGGCGTATTCCACCTCTCCCATCTGGTCGAGATGGACGAACGGGTCGAGGTCGGCCAGGTCGACGCCCGCGAAAGCCCGCCGCACCGGAAACCCCTCGCCCTCATACCCCGAGGGTGCCACGGTCACGCTCGTCACCGGGCGATCGCGAGACACGAGCGAATCCGGCTCGGGGATGCGGGGCAGGACGGTGATGTCGTCGACGGTGATGGCGGGCATGGAGATATAGTTGCGCGGTCAACAGTTCGTGTCAAGCCGACGTAATTCGCTCTCCATCGGTCACGGGGGTGCCGCGGTCACGTGGCTCCCCGATCTCGTGATGTCGATGGCAGCGCGCCTCGTACGTTTCGGCGGCAGCATCGTCGTAGCCGCCGATCACGACGAGTGGATCGTCGATCGCCGCCGGGCGACCACCGACCAGTCGCTGTGTCCGGGTCGCGGGATCACCGCACACCACGCAGATGGCCGTCAGCATCGTCACCGCGTCGGCGTGGGCCAGCAGGATCGGCATCGGACCGAACGGGCGGGCCGCAAAATCGAGATTGAGCCCGCTTGCAATGACGTGGCGCCCAGAATCGCGAAGCTTGAGGACGATGTCGACCAGCTGCGTATCGAAGAACTGCCCCTCCTCGATCCCGACCAGGTCAGCATCACGCTCGCGGGCCAGGGCGAGGATCGCTGACGGCTCTTCCGGGTTTACCAGGACCGAGGGATAGCGCGCCTTGGAGCGACTCTCGGCGAAATCGCCGGGCGTCCGGTTGTCGATTGCCGGCCGGACGAGGAGGATCCTTCGCCGCGCAACCTCGGCCCGGCGGAGCAGGCGGAGGAGCTCATCGGTCTTGCCCGAGGACATGCAGCCGGCGATGACGTGGAGCCACGGATCCGCTCGGAATGGCATGTCCGGAATCTAGCGGGCCGGGCCAGGTCGTGCTGGTCGAGTGCGGGTCGCTACTCGACGGTCCTGAAGAAACCCTCGATTCGGGCAATCGATTCGTCCAGCCGAGCCTCGGTAATCCGACCCGAGGTGACGTGCTCCAGCACAGTCCCGAGAACATGATCCACCAGATCGGGGTCATAGTCCTGCTGATTGGCGAACAGGAGCAGATCTACACCCGCCTCGATGGCAAGAGCGATCGCCTCGCCATCCCGGTAGCGTTGGGTGATCGCCGGAGCCTGCAGGTCATCGCTGATTACCACACTCCGCCACCCCAGCTGGTTGCGCAGGAGCTCCGTCACCGTGAGGCGGGACAGCACGGCCGGATAGTCCGCATCCAGCTGGCCATTGACGATCGCGCCAACCATCACGGCGCTCGGGAGATCGGCGCTGATCAGGGCGCGGAACGGCTCCAATTCCGTCTCGGTCCAGGTCGCCGTCACGTCCACGACTCCCTTGTCGGTGTTACCGGTGGCACTGCCTTCGCCCGGAAAGTGCTTGATCCCCGTCCGGATCCCGGCCCCGCGCTGAGCCTCGATCACGGCAGTCGCATGGGCCACCACGACCACCGGGTCGGCCGAGAAGCTGCGATCGAGAGCCCCGATGGCCGGGTTCGACGGATTGACGTTGAGATCGACCACAGGGGCCAGGTTGAAATCGATCCCGGCACCGGCCAGCGTGATCGCGGTCAGCACCGCGGCGCTCGTCGTGCGCTCGAGGTCGTCTGCGGCCCCAAGCTCGGCTGCCGAGGGGGTCGCCGGATAGCCATTGGTGGGGTTCAGCCTTGCCACGCGGCCGCCTTCCTGGTCCACCGCGATCAGCAGATGTGGCCCGATGGGACCGCGGAGGGCCGTTGATCGCAGCAGTCCGGTCAGGGCGCCGAGTTGATCCGGGCCGATGATGTTGCGACCCGCGAGCTGCGTCTCGCCGTCCCGGTCGAAGAGGATGACCCCGCCGAGCTCGCCGGCGGCGATCGCCTGCATGAATGGCTCCGTGGGCTCCGGCGCCAGGCCCCGGAAACCAACGACCAGCATTCGGCCGATCTTGCGGCGGAGAATTGCGATCGACGTCTGCGCCGCACTGGCCGTCGGCG
>JBDTOF010000180.1:0-2154 GCA_039933375.1 Chloroflexota bacterium | reverse complement strand
GGGGCCGACTCCTCGCCAACGAGCTCTTCGCGCGACTCGTCTGACGATCCGGTCCGCGGTGGGTGGCTGACCCGCGAAACCGTTGACGCTCGAACCCGCCGCTGCTACCATCCAGAACATCGTTAGCACTCTGGCATGGAGAGTGCTAACCAACCGTCAGCAACGGGAGTTCAAGCCTTGGCGCGTCGAATCCGTCGCTCCACCGGCCCGCTGGACCGTCGCGCCAACGCGATCCTCCGGGCCGTCATCGATGAATACGTCTCTTCAGCGATCCCCGTGGGCAGCCTTGCCCTCGTGGAGCGCTACGGCCTCGGTGTGTCCAGCGCCACGGTTCGGAACATTCTCGCCGAGCTGGAGCTGTCTGGTCTGCTGACCCACCCGCACACCTCCGCCGGCCGGATCCCGACCGACGAGGGATATCGCTGGTACGTCGAGTCGATCATCGATTCCGCCCTGATGCCCGAGGTGGAGCAGCTGATGATCCGCCACCAGTTCGGGCAGATCGAATACGCCAACGAACATTGGTTCCGACTGGCCGCGTCGACGATCGCGTCGGTGACCCGTGCGGCCGGAATCGCCACGCCGGCCAAGCCCTCCGCGACCCAGGTCCGGCGCGTGGATCTCGTCGAAATCAACGATCGACTGGCTAGTCTCGTTGTCGTCCTGCGCGAGGGAACGATCAAGCAGGTGCTGATCAATATCGAGGTAGGGACGACCCAGGAGTCGTTGACCGAGGTTGCGGCGGCGCTGAACTCCATCGTGGACGGTCGAACGGCCGCCGAGATCAGTCGCGCCATCGCCCGCTTCGGCAGCACCAGCCCCCTCGCTGACGTGGTTCGGCGGGTCGCCGACCGCATCGTCGTCCTGCTCCGCGAGTACGACACAGCCAGCGTGGAAGAAGTCTTCAGCGATGGCTTGCTGAACGTCATGGGTGCCCCGGAATTCGCTCACAGTGACAAGCTCCGGCGCGTCTTTTCGGCGCTCGAGAACCGCGCCTACCTCGGCGAGCTGGTCGAGGCCGTGGCCGCGTCGGGAGACGTCCAGGTCTTCATCGGCCACGAAAACGTGCCTGACGACATGCGCGAAGTCGCCCTGGTGCTGGCGCCGTACGGGCAGCCCGGCCGTGCCGTGGGCGTCGTCGGCGTGCTTGGCCCGACCCGGATGGCGTATCCGCAGGCCATCGGAACCGTCCGCTTCGTGTCGGGGCTCATGAACGAGCTCGTCGACCACCTGTACGCCTGACCCGCGGACCAGCAGAGGACCCATGGACAAGCGAACTCGCGTCAAGCAACACGCCGAGGACATCGACCTCAGCCCGGCGACACTCCTCGCGGATATCGAGGAGCTGACCCGAGCCCGGGACGCGGCCCTGGTGGAGAAGGACGAGTACCTCGTCGCTCTCCAGCGCGAGCGCGCCGAGTTCGTGAACTACCGCCGCCGGAGCGCCGAGGAGCGTCAGGCGATGATCGGCCTGGCGGACGAGGGCCTGATCAACAAGGTCCTGAACCTCGCGGACGACTTCGATCGCGCGATCGAGGCGCGGCCCGCCAACATCGCCGAGGACCCGTGGGTCGAGGGGATTGCCGCCATCGATCGGAAGCTCCGCCTGTTGCTCGAGAGCGAGGGCGTGTCGCCGATTGACGCGACCCCCGGCCTGCGCTTCGATCCCCGCGAACATGAGGCCGTTGCGAACGTACCCGGATCGTCGCTGCCGGATGGCGCGATCGTGGGGGAGCTGCGGCGCGGCTACCGACTTCGTGACCGCGTTCTCCGGCCGGCCCTCGTGGCCGTCGCCGCAGGAAGTGACCAGGGCAGTGCCCCGGGCACGAACGACACAGCATCAACCGACAACCCCATCCATTGAACAAACAGATCAACAGGAGCTAATCACGTGGGAAAGATCATCGGCATCGACCTTGGCACGACGAATTCGGTCGTGGCCGTCATGGAGGGCGGCGAGCCTACCGTCATCGCCTCGGCCGAGGGCGGCCGGACCGTCCCGTCGGTCGTCGGCTTCAGCAAGACCGGCGAGCGCCTCGTCGGAGCGCTGGCCAAGCGGCAGTCGGTCACGAACCCGGCCAATACCGTCTACTCGATCAAGCGGTTCATGGGGCGCCGCTGGGATGACCCCGAGGTCAAGCACAGCATCGGGCT
>JBDTOF010000179.1:0-1846 GCA_039933375.1 Chloroflexota bacterium | reverse complement strand
TGGACCCGGACGATCGCCATCACCGGGGACACCGAGTTGATGAAGGGAACGGCGACCATCGCGGCGGCTGACCTGAAGGTCGGCGACGAAGTGCGGTTCCGCCAGGAAGTCCAGACGGACGGCTCGTTCAAGATCACCGAGCTCCACGTCGTCCAGCCGCACCTCGGTGGCTCCGTCACCGCGGTCTCCGGCACCACGATCACCGTGACCCAGCGTGACGGGACGACCGCCACGATCAAGGTCACATCGACGACGACCTTCCAGGTCGGACGGACTGACGGCAAGGCGCTGACCGATATCAAGGTCGGGATGCTCGCCGGAGCGGTCGGAACACTCAACAGCGACGGGTCGCTGACAGCCAGCGCCGTCCATGCCATTGATCCGGCCTCACTGCCGGGATTTGGCGGACGGGGTGACCATCGAGGTCCAGCGGGCAACGGACCGCTGGGCAACGGAACCCAGGACGGTCCACCGGACGCCTCCGCGGGCTGACCCAAACCAGCTCATCCTCCTCCCCGGGATCGCCGGACGGGTCTCCCGTCCGGCGATTTCGTGTGCCGGGGGATGCCGCGGTGAGGGAGAGGTGGGGCGAGGAGGGCCGGTCGAGCCGCGCGGGGCGATCGAGCTACGCGGCCTCGCTGGCGAGCGCATCGGCGAGCTGGCGATCGGATGGCTCAATCAGCACCTTGCCCCCCGGCGTGGTGACGACGGGGATGGCGAAGTAGCCGGCCGCTGTGAGCATCGCCTGGGACGCCGCATCGTGCTTCAGGTCCACGTAGCGGTAGGCGATGCCGGCTCCGTCGAGGTAGCGGCGCGTGATCCGGCAATCGATGCACCAATCGGCGCCGTAGACCGTGAGTTGATCGGGAATGGGGAGGGTCGGTGTCACGAGGTGTTGGCTCCGGACTGAAGGATTGGTCTGTGTCGGCGCACAGCATGCATCCGCGGGCCATGTTGTGCCGTGACGACGGTCACATCGAGCGCGGGATGGCGCGATGACGCTCAGTCTGGCTGACTCAGGCCCCTTCGGCCAGCCCGATGAAGAGGTCTGCGAGGTCCGGGTCGAACCCGCGGCCGCGCATTGCCCGCATCTCCTCGAGGGTCCGATCGAGTGACCAGGCGGGCTTGTAGGGTCGCTCGCTTCGCATGGCGTCGAAGACATCGACGATCCGGGTCAGGCGCGCCGCCAGGGGGATCGCCTCGCCCCGGAGCCCGTCCGGGTAGCCCGAACCGTCCCAGTCCTCGTGATGCCAGCGGGCGATCTGGCGGGCGAGGGCAAACCCCTCGTCGCCCTTCAACAGCTCCTCGCCCCAGATCGGATGCTGGCGAATGAGCGCCCATTCAGTCTCGTCGAGCTTGCCTCGCTTGAGCAGGATCCGATCCGGAACCCGGATCTTGCCGACGTCGTGGAGCATCGCCGACCAGGCGAGTTCCTTGACTTCGTCCGGTCCGAGACCAACGGCGAGGGCGAGGTCGGCGGCGAGGTCGCGTACGTGCTCGATGTGGACCCCGGTGGTCCCGTCACGGGCCTCGGCCGCTCGAGCGAGCATGAAGACCGCCTGGTGCCGTGCGGCCGCTTCCGAGGCACGCGCTGACTCGGTCTCCCGAACCAGAACGACCGCCCGGGCGAGTTCGGCGTCCAGGCTCACGCCCCGCCGCCGAGCGATGTCGAGCAGATAGCCAGGGGCGGCGCCAAGGGCCACGAGAATGAGAATTCCGAACGGCGTCTGCGGATCGAATGGATCGACCACCATGCCCGTTTCGATGTAGTGCAGGGCCATGGCGGACAGCACGCCGCCAAGCGCCCCAACTCGCGGATTGCCGGCCAGCCCGAGTGCGGGCACGA
>JBDTOF010000178.1:0-5642 GCA_039933375.1 Chloroflexota bacterium | reverse complement strand
GCGCATCGTTCGGGACGATGAGGTCGGAGGTTCAAATCCTCTCGCCCCGACCAAACCGACCTCATCACTGAGGTCGAGGTCTCGCGGGTTCGCACCTGGCCCCCGTGGGGGTCGAAAACCCAGATTCGATCACGCAGCGATGCCGTGGTACTCGTGGATGAGCCCGCCCAGCAGATCCCGCCGGCGAACGTCGCGAGGGCTGACGGGCAGCGGGTGGTCGGCTTCGGCCAGCGGTGGGGCGAGGTCGAGCGCGCGATGGGTCCGCCCGCGCTTGTAGTGCTCGGCATACGCCCGGAGCGTCTGATCGAGGTGCCGCCGACCGAGGATGAGCGACCAGAGAACCTTCATGGGCCGATTGCCCTCACGTGATGGTAGAACCCCCGTCCACGACGAACTCCGCTCCAGTGGCGAAACTGGACTCATCCGAAGCTAGGAAGACGGCGATGCCAACATAGTCTTCGGGCCGTCCGAGCCGGCCCAGAGCCACCTTGTTCATCAGGTGCTCGCTAATGACCGGATCGCGGAATGCTGCCTCGGTGAGGGCGGTCGACGTCGGCCCAGGAACAAGTGTATTGACCCGAATCCCATCTCCCCCATATCCGACCGCAAGCACACGGCAGAGAGCGTGAACCCCGCCCTTCGAGGTCGAATAGGCTGCGGAATCGGAACTGGAACCACGCATCGCGGTCGGCGACCCGCACAGGATGACCGATCCGCCATTTCCCGCCGCCAGCATCGCGTTCACCCCATGCTTGGCGACCAGGAACGTTCCGCGCAGGTTCACCCCAAGCGTTTCATCCCAAGTTTCCGTCGCGACACTTGCCAAACGAGCGTCCCGACCGATGGCCTGGATCGCTGCACAGTGCACCAGGATGTCCAGTCTGCCCGATTTGTTGGCGACGGTGTCGATCGAGGCAGCGACTTGATCTTCGACCGACACATCCATCCGAATGCCATGGGCCGCACCTCGCGGCTCGACCCTCGACAGTTCGGCTGCGGCCCGATCCATGAACCAGACAGTCGCACCCTCTTTGAGGAACCCGAGCGCGATCGCGCGACCGATGCCGCTGGCCGCTCCGGTCACCACGGCGACCTTGCCGTGCAGTCGCCCTGTTATCACAGTTTTGAAGAAGCTGATGCCTCTGACGGCCTCCGGGCCGTGAGGTAGTACGTCGGAGTCGTTGTTGGCGCGTCAGGATCCAGACCTGCCGATTCGGCAAGGTGGATGGCCGCTCGGACGCTAGCCGGAAACGCCAGGATAGCTGCCAGCCTCCGATCTCCCAGTCGTCCGCCGGGCAATCGCAGGACCCTCGTACCGCGTTCCTCAAGCATGCGCACGGTCTCGGTCTCCAGTTGCGCGGTCTCGCTGTCGGGCGCCCCGACTTCGGCAAGCAGGGCCAGATCATCGGGACTCAATCCGAACATCGAACTCGTCGCTCCCTCGCGCAGCTCAGCTCCTTCACCGGGGATACGTGCGACCTCTCGGGCCAGCAACGCCATTTCAAGTCCGGCTGCCCAAGCCGGGCCATCTCCAACGCCAAGCACGGTCCTCGGACGCCAGGACCCCAGGGCGTCGGCAATTGGCCATTCCTCGGCAACTCGAATCGCAGCCGCTGAACTATCCGGTAGGTCCGCGACCGCCGCAGCGAGACTGTCGTCGCCCGTCGCACGGGCGACGATTGCCAACCCGAGCGCCACGTTCCCAACATATGCGGTGCTGTGCGTGAAGGCGGTTTCTCCTTCCAGGCCCACCACCGCCTTTGCGACTGCCGCCCGTGCCACGGTCGACCCGGGAGACGCGGTCACGGCCACAACCGGAGGCGAGCCCGCATCGGACACCGCCTCTGCCAGATCACGAAACTCGCCTGAACTGCTGATGGCGAACAACACGTCTCCCGGTCGCCAGGCGAATCGCCCGCGGGCAAGGAGTCCTGCGGGAACACATACGAGATCCGCCTTGAGCGGACGACTCTCGAGTGCCGCTAGCCAGATGCTGAAGCCGGCGTACCAGGCGGCTCCGTTGCCGGAAATGACGATCCGTCGGGTGGTGCGCTGGGTCATGATGCTAGCGACAGCGTCGATGCCATCGGTCGCTCGCAGGGTGCGTTCGATCGTTGCGGGAATCCGAAGGGTGTCGTCCCAGAGCCTACTCACGACCATGCTCCATACCTGGTTCGACTTCCTGCTGGGCGACAGGTCAGCCAGTGACTCATGCTACTCGATGACAGTCGACCTGAAGGACCTCGAACGCACCGCCAGGTGGCCGCGCAAGAATTGGCTTGACAGGCCTTGGGTCACCGTCCCATCATGACCGCGGTGGACCGGTCGACCGGTGGACCGATGGCAACGAGGCATGCAGGAAAGCGCTGGCCGCATAGTCCGCGTTGACGGTCGACATGGACAAGCAAGAGCGAGGAGGACTCGGATGATGACTTGGAAGAGGCCGTTCACCAGATTGGCGGGATACGCCTCGGTCACCATGACTGCGGCGATCATGATCTCGGCGTGTGCCGCTCCCGGGGCGAGCGCTCCTGGAAGCGTGGCCCCGACGACCGCCCCATCTCAGACGACCGCGAGCCCCAGCGCCGCGGCATCTGCCTGTGGAACCGACTCGTTCACCATGGTCACGGAGGATGTCGAGGCTGGTAACGGGGGGGTCACCGAGGCCATCGACCAAGTCAACGCCGAGTTCATGGCCAAGTACCCCAACGTGACCATCAAGCGGATCAAGACCACCTTTGAAGACCTTCAGACGAAGCAGCCACTGGAAGTAACCGCGCCGAATCCTCCTGATGTCTTCCAGATCGTGGTCCCATCCGGGCCGTTTGCGAACTTCGGAAATGCGGGGCTGATCCTCAACCTGGACGACTACGCCGCCCAGTACGGTTGGGTCGATCGGTCTGGCCCACTGCTTCACAATTCGCGTTTCGACTCCAGCGGGCAGGTCGGCACTGGCCCCCTGTACGCGCTGCCGCAGCTCGAAGAGATCGTCGGCGTCTACTACAACAAGGAGAAGTTGGCGGCGCTCAAGCTCCAGGTGCCAGGCACATGGGACGAGTTCCTGGCGTCGCTGGACGCGGCCAAGGGTGCCGGCGAGATCCCGATCATGGTCGGAACCTCCGGGCAGGGCCACCTGTATGCCATGGTCTACAACCGCTACGTGACGTCTGCCGATATCAATGGATGGACGGAGCACACTGCACCCGACGTCTCGTTCGATTCTGCGGGCTGGCTGGAGGCCGCGAGGGTCTTCCAGAAGTGGGGCACTGGAGGCTACCTCGAGCCCGACTTCAATGCCGTCGCCTACGATGACGCATGGAAGCGATTCGCAGCGGGCGAGGGCCTGTATCTCCCCGTCGGCATCTGGCTGCACGGCGGGATCGCGGACGCCGGGGGCGACAAGATCGGCTTCTTCCTCCCACCTGCTTCGAAGGAAGTGCCTGCCCTGCAGGTCCAAGGTGGAGGCGGCCAGCCTTGGGCGATCTCCGCTGCGTCCAAGCATCCGGACTGCGGTGCTGCGTACCTGGAGTTCATGACGAGCCAGCGAGGTGGAGAAATCCTCATCGAGCACAGCGCCCACCCGGGCTTCAAGATGGAGACCGTCCCGACCATCCCAGCGGGACTGGATCGGGACCTCGTGGAGGCCCTGAACACCGTGAACGGGAGCTACACCCTCTCGACTTTCGAGGGGACTGCGACTGCGACGCTTGGGCCGGTCATTCGTGCCCTTCGCCAGGAGCTCCTGGCGAACCGGATCACACCCGAAGAGTTCGTCAAGGGAGTCCAGGCCGAGTACGAGAAGGGATAGCCCTCCTGCCTCAATTGACGACGGACGTCATATGACAGGGAGCGCGGGGTCGGCCGAGATCGCACTCGGCCGACCCCTTCGCGCCATGGGGAGGCGCTTTCGCCCGAGTCGGAGCGGGGGGCACCTGGTCGGATACCTGTATCTGCTCCCTGCCATGGTCCTCTACGCCGGATTCGTGATCTATCCATTGATCCAGGGTGTGTGGATCTCCCTGTTCGAATGGGACGGATTCAGCGTAGCGACGTGGGTCGGGCTGGAGAACTATCGGTCAATTCTCACCGACTCGGCCCTTCGTGCGGGGTTCGGCCGTGCGGTGGTGCTGATCGTGTTCTATTCGATCATTCCAATCGCCCTCGGACTTCTGATCACGGCCATCCTGTCGTCGAGGCCTATGCGTGGCGCCTCGATCTATCGAACCATCCTGTTCGTACCGCAAGTGCTACCGATCATCGTCATCGGAATCGTGTGGCGCTGGATGTACAACCCGGATGGACCGATCAATGCAGCCCTCACTTCGATCGGGCTCGCGAGTCTCGCCCGCGGATGGCTGGGAGATTTCACGTTGGCTCTACCTGCGGTCGGGCTGGTGGGCTCATGGGTCTCCATCGGTTTCATCATGGTCCTCATGTTGGCGGGGGTGCAGCAGATCTCCCGGGATCTCTATGATGCGGCCCGGGTGGATGGCGCTGGCCGCGTGCAGGAGTTCTTCGCGGTCACCCTGCCAGGGCTTCGGAACCAGCTCGTCGTCGCGGTGATGGTCACGGTGATCACGGCCTTCCGCGCCTTCGGGCTCATCTTCACGATGACCACCGGAGGGCCCGGCACAGAGACCACAGTCCCCGCGTGGCAGGTCTATACGACGACCTTCCGCTTCTTCCAGGTGGGATTGGGGACGGCCCTCGGGATTTCGCTAGCGCTCGTGATCTTCGGCATCGTTTCCGCACTGCGATGGCTGTTGGAGCGCGGGGAGCGATGAAGACGCCGCTCAGTGAATCGGCCCTGAATTACGCCATCCTCAGCATCCTTGCGCTGATCGTCATCTTTCCCCTGCTCGGCATGGCGACGCTCGCCTTCCAACCCGAAGGCCTTCGCGCCGGCCAGCTGACGTTTCCGCCAAGTTTCACGCTCGACACGATCCTGCACGCGTGGGAAGCAGGCAGCTTCGCGACGGCGCTACGCAGCAGCGCCGTCACGGCTGGGTCCACGACCGTGATCACGGTGACGGTTGCCGTTCTTGCCGGATATGCATTCGGCACCATGCGGATGCGCTTCTCGTCCATTCTCTTCAGCCTGTTCCTTGCTGGCCTGATCGTTCCCCTCGAAGCCTACGTTGTGCCGCTCTACTACCAGCTTCGTACGATGTCCTTGCTCGACACGCTGCCCGGACTCGTCGGACCGCTGAGCGCTCACCTGCTTCCCTTCGGGATCTTCTGGATGCGCGCTCAGTTTCGGACGACGCCGCGGGCGTTGATAGAAGCCGCGCAGCTGGATGGAGCAGGATCGTGGGCGGTTCTTAGGTATGTCCTCTTGCCGATCGCTCGGCCGGCGATCTCGAGCCTTGGTGTCCTGACGTTCCTCTGGGCGTGGAACGACTTCTTGCTCACGCTGATCGTCATCAGCAGCAACGATCTGCGGACTGCGCCCCTGCAACTCGGACTCTTCGTCGGGGTCCATTCATCTGACACGTCAGCGCTCGCAGCCGCCGCATTAATCGTCTCCGTCCCGGTCTTGGTGATCTACGTACTATTCCAACGCCAGCTCATCCAGGGGCTCCTGGAGGGCGGCGTCAAGGAGTGAGGAAGGCGCCGACGCCTGTACCGCTCGACGAGGATGC
>JBDTOF010000177.1:0-7277 GCA_039933375.1 Chloroflexota bacterium | reverse complement strand
GGGCGAAGATGTCCAGGATCAGGCGACTCCGATCGATCACCTTGACGTTGAGCAGACTCTCGAGCGCCTTCTGCTGGGACGGCGAGAGCTCGTCATCGGCGACCAGGAGGTCGAACTTGGTCTCGTTCCGGGCCGCGACGAGCTCCTCGGCCTTGCCCTTTCCGATGTACCAGTTCGGGTCGATATGGCGCCGATTCTGCCACTCGGCACCAACCACGTCCGCGCCCGCGGTCTTCGCCAGGTTGGCAAGCTCCACCAGCGAGTCCTCGGCCGACCAGCCGGCATCGGAACCGGTATCGACGGCAACGAGAAACGCCCGCTCGACGGGCGGCGCGAGATCGACCGATGCGTTTCGTGACACGGCCGTGAGAATACGCGGGGCGGGCGGTGGTCGCCTCGAGCGCCGCTCAGCGTGCCACGGGGAGCTCAGCTCCGGCCCCTGGCCTCGTCGAGCAGCGCGTGGGCGACCGCGAGAGCGCGATCATCGAGTGCGCGGTCTTCGGGATCGATCCACTCGATGGTTCCTTCGCGTCGGAACCAGGTCCGCTGGCGCTTGGCGAACGCGACAGTTCGGCGGACGATCTCGCTGACTCCCTCCTCGGAGCTCAGTCCCCCATCGAGGACGGCCCACGCTTCGCGATAGCCCATCGCGCTGAAGGCCGGCAAGCCCGGGTCATACCGCTCCCGGAGCCCGCGGGCCTCCTCGAGCAGACCGCCATCGAATTGCGCCTGAGCGCGCTCGCTGATCCAGGACTCGTGCGTCCCTGGGTCGGCCGCCAATCCGAGCCAGGAGACTGGGCCGTTGTAGTCGCGAGGCGCGGGCAACGGATCGTCACCGCGCAGGACGGCGATCTCCAGCGCTCTGGCAACCCGCCGAGGGTTTCGTAGATCCACGCGTCCGGCACGGGTTGGAGCGAGGGACCGCAGGCGCGATGCAGCCGACTCCAGCCCGTTCGCGAGAATGTCCTCCTCGATATCTCTCCGGGCTGCCGCATCCGACGGCAGTGCCTCGACGTCGAGGCCACGGACGATGGCGCGTAGATAGAAGCCCGTGCCGCCCGCCAGGATCGCAAGCCCGCCGTCTGCCGCGATGGAGGCCAACACGCCAGCGACGTGGCTGGCGAACGCGGCCACGGAGAAGTTCTCGTCGGGATCAACAAGATCGAGGCCGTGGTGCGGAATGCCCTGTCGCTCCCCCGCCGGGACCTTGGCCGTCCCGATGTCGAGCCCGCGGAAGACCTGTCGCGAATCGGCCGAGATGATCCGGGCCTGGACCCCCTCGGATCGAAGGGCGAGCGCCACGCGGATCGCGAGGCCGCTCTTGCCTGTCGCGGTTGCCCCAGCAACCACCAGCAGCGCAGGCGCACGGGTCACCGTAGCGGAGTGCCCCGCAGTGCATACGGCCCGGCATGATCCACGACAACCGGGATGCGCTCGCCAAGCCACGCCGCTCGCCCGGCGAAATGGACGAGCTTGTTGCCCCGCGTCCGTCCCGATAGAGCTACCTCGCCCGGGCCGGCCTGGACACCCCGCTGGGGGGTCCCCTCCCCTGCCGCATCCGGCTCGTCGTGGTCGTGCGAGCGCTCACGCGCGATGGTGTCCGCGAGAACCTCGACCTCGCGCCCGAGCCAGGCCTCGTTGCACTCCAGTCCGATCGGCTCCTGCAGCGCCAGCAGCGCGTTCAGTCGACGACGTTTCTCGGCTGCCGGCACGTCATCAGCCAGTCTCGTGGCGGGCGTTCCTGGTCGTTCCGAGTACGCCGCGGCGAAGACCTGATCGTAGCGGACGGTAGCGAGGAACTCGAGCGTTCGCTCGAATTGTGCCTCGGTCTCGCCGCAGAACCCGACGATGATGTCCGTGCTGACCGTGATGTCCTTGACCGACGCCCGGATCCTCGTCAATCGCTCCAGGTAGTGCTCGGTCGTGTACTGGCGACCCATCCGCCGCAGAACCTCGTCATCGCCGGATTGGACCGGCAGGTGAAGCGATTCACAGAGCGACGGACAGTCGGCCATCGCCTCGATCAGGCGATCAGATAGATCCCATGGATGCGAGGTGATGAATCGAAGTCGCGGGATGGCTGGCGCGCCGTCCGCCGTCCGGATTCCATCGATGGCGCGGATGAGGGCGGCCAGGTCCGGCCGTGATCCAAGGTCCAGCTGCCGGCCGGCCCAGCGCTCGGTATCGATCTCCGCGAATCGCGGATCGGGCAGGAGGTCATGGCCATAGGAATTCACGTTCTGCCCGAGCAGCGTCACCTCGCGGTAGCCGGCCGCCGCAATGGACCGGGCCTCATCGACGATCTCGTCGAACGGTCGACTACGTTCCGGGCCGCGGCTGAACGGCACGATGCAATAGGTGCAGGTCTTGTCGCAGCCGTAGATGATCGGCAACCAGGCGGCGACGTTCGATCCCCGGTGGACTGTCCCACTCGCAACAGCAGCCGCACGGGTCTGCGCCAGGTTGTCGGCGACGCCGACAACCGTTCGGCCGACGGTCGTCGTGGCGCCGACGACGCCAACTGGCGCCTGCGCCGAAGCGAGCCCCAGGCGATCCAGCAACTCGGGTTCCTCGTCGGGTCGAAGGAACAGGTCAACTGCGGGGTAGCGACTCTCCAGCCCATTACGGTCGCGCTCCCGCACGGCACAGCCGGTCAGGACGACGCGCATCGACGGGTTCGCGTCCTTAAGCCGCTGGAGATGCCCCTGGCGGCCGATGACCTTGGCCTCGGCCAGTTCGCGGATGGCGCAGGTGTTGATGACGACGAGGTCGGCGCTCTCCATCGTCGTCGCCTCGGTGGCTCCGGCTAGGAGCAGGCGACCGGCCATCTCCTCGGAGTCACTGCGGTTCATCTGACATCCGAGCGTCCAGACGTAAAAGGCCGGCAGTGCCCGTGGCTCAGGCCGGAACT
This sequence comes from Chloroflexota bacterium, assembly GCA_039933375.1. Taxonomy (GTDB): domain Bacteria; phylum Chloroflexota; class Limnocylindria; order Limnocylindrales; family CSP1-4; genus UBA5189. The sequence goes on along the minus strand of JBDTOF010000177.1, from coordinate 4,366 downwards.
GCCCGAGCCGCTCGTCCGAAGGTGGTACTGGCGAGCGAGGGGCAACCGGAGCGGCGGGCACAATATCGAGCACCGGCAGCGCGGTTCGGGGCGTGTGGGGCAGGTCCATGGCCGGGAACGATACCCTGTGGGCATGGAACTGCTCACCAACCCGGAACTTTGGGTCGCGCTCATCACCCTGACCGTGCTCGAGATCGTCCTCGGCATCGACAACGTCATCTTCATCTCGATCCTCGTCCAGCGTCTCCCGGCGGGCGACCAGGATCGCGCCCGACGCATCGGCCTGGGCCTGGCCATGGGCATGCGGATCGCCCTGCTCCTGACGATCTCGTGGATCATCGGCCTGACTGAGCCGGCCGTCCGCCTGCTGGATCAGGACTTCTCATGGCGTGATCTCATCCTCATCAGCGGCGGCCTGTTCCTGCTCTGGAAGGCAACGACCGAGATCCACGAGTCGCTCGAAGGCGAGGAGGCCCACGCTCCCGGCGCCGGTGCAGCGACCGCCTCGATGGGTGGTGTCCTCGCCCAGATCGTGCTGCTGGATATCGTCTTCTCGCTCGACTCGGTGCTGACCGCCGTCGGCCTCGTGGATGAGGTCGCGATCATGATCGCCGCGGTCGTCATCTCCGTCGGGGTCATGCTCGTGGCGTCCGGACCGCTGTCCCGATTTGTGCACGCCCACCCGACGGTAAAGATGCTGGCGCTGGCGTTTCTGCTGCTCATCGGCGTCACGCTCGTCGCCGACGGCTTCGGCCTCCACATCGACAAGGCGTTCATCTACGCCGCGATGGGGTTCAGCGTGTTCGTGGAGGGTCTCAACCTGCGAGCCCGGCGACGCCGCCAGCCGCCGGTCGAATTGCGCCCCACGTTCGTGAAGGAGGAGTCGGAGCCCGAGGCCACCGGCTGACAGCTGGGTCGGCGCTCGCGACCGTTCCCGACGATCGCTAAGCCCCTCCGCGCGCCATTGCCGCGCGAAGCGGCTGCTCCACCTCGGGTGGAACCCACAGGCGGGCATGGGTGGCTGCGTACGGCTCGAGGTCGCCGTGGTAGTCGCTGCCGCCAGTAGCAACGAGCCCGCGGGCGACCGCAAACGCAGCCATGGCCGCGACCGTCAACGCGTCGAATGAACGGTAGTAGACCTCGAGTCCATCGAGACCGAAGTCGACGAGTTCATCGATGATCCTCGACTTCTCGGGCGCTTCGCTGAAGTGGGCCAGAGCGGACATGCCACCGGCCGCGCGGACCAGCTCGATGCATTCACGTGGCCCCAGGCCTTCCCGTGGCATGTACGCCGCCTGGCCGGCCGAGAGATAGCGGGAGAACGCATCCTCCACGGACGTGGCATATCCCGTTGCGATCATGGCCCGGGCCAGGCGTGGACGCCCGAGGGCATCGTCATCGTCAGTTGCGGGCAGTGCCTCCAGGGCATCGTCGACCGGGCGCCCGATCTCCCGCAGGCGTTCCACCATTCGATCGAACCGGGTTCGACGACGCACCCGCTGGAGGGCGAGGGCGTCCTCGAGGCGTTCATTATCCGGGTCGATCCCCAGTCCGAGGATGTGGATCTCGCTCTCGCGCAGGTCCGGGCGACCCGAGACAATCGCATTCAGTTCGATCCCGGGCAGCAGCTCCAACCCTGCCGGAACGGCCCGTGCGTTGAGGAGAGCGCGGACGCCGGCGACGGTGTCGTGGTCGGTGATGGCCAGGAGTCGGACCCCGGCTGCCGCGGCCTGCCGGACCAGCTCAACAGGTTCCAGCAGGCCATCCGATCGGGCCGTGTGCGAATGCAGGTCGATCGTAGCAAGCCCGGGCGGGACGATCGGCGAGGCGGGCGGGTCGTGGCGGGGGCGAGCCACCGTTCAGGCCTCGAAAATGCGGGTGATTCGCTCGATGGCGAGGGCGCGGCCAGTCGCGGGGTCCACGTCGACCTGGCAGGCGTTGAAGATGACTGGTCCATCACCGACCGAGAAACGCGTCGGGAGCGCGTTCATGAACCGCGGCAGGACCGTCTTGGGATCAAAGCCGATCACACTCCAGATGGGGCCGGTCATACCCAGATCCGTCTGGTAGGCGGTCCCGCCAGGCAGGATGCGTTCATCGCCGGTGACAACATGGGTATGCGTCCCGACGACGACCGAGGCGCGGCCATCCAGGTGCAGGCCAAACGCATTCTTCTCAGATGTGATCTCGCAGTGGAAGTCCACGATCCTGACCGGCGGCAAGGCCTCGGATGACTCGTCGAACAGCCGGTCGGCTTCCGTGAACGGGTTGTCGATCGGCTGCATGAACGTTCGGCCCTGGAAGTTGATGACCGCCAGATCCGTGCCATCGAGCGCCTGATAGACGCCCCAGCCGCGACCAGGTACTCCCTGCGTCCCGTAGTTCAACGGTCGCAGGATCCGGTCATTCCGCTCGAGGACCTCGTAGATCTCGCGCTTGTCCCAGATGTGGTTGCCCGACGTGATGACGTCGACGCCATGCCCGAACAGTGCGTCCGCCGTGGAAGCCGTCAGGCCCATCCCGCCCGCAAGATTCTCGCCGTTGGCGGTGACGAAGTCGATGCCACGCTCCTCCCGGAGGGCGGGCAGCAACCCTTCGATCGCCAGCCGCCCCGGTTTCCCGATGACGTCACCGATCAGAAGAAGCCGGCACGCCCCAGGCGGGCGCGGGGCATTCCCGTTGGGCGGATTGCCGAGTCGAACGCGGCCGGCGTGGTCGCCTGAGACGTCTACTTCGCGTACTCCACGGCCCGGGTCTCGCGGATCACCGTGACCTTGATCTGGCCGGGGTAGGTCAGCTGCTCCTCGATCTTCTTGACGATATCGCGGGCGAGGCGCGTGGCCGTCAGGTCGTCGATCTCTTCAGGTCGGACGAGGATCCGGACCTCGCGCCCGGCCTGGACCGCGAATGACCGCTCAACGCCGGTAAAGGACTCGGCGATCGCCTGGAGATCCTCGAGGCGCTTGATGTAGGTATCCATGGTTTCGCCGCGGGCGCCAGGACGCGACGCGGAAATGGCGTCAGCCACCTGGACGATCGGCGCCTCGAGGCAGGCGTACTCGACCTCCTGATGATGAGCCGCTATCGCATTGACCACCTTGGCCGGAAGCTCCGCCTTCAGGGCGATGGCAGCGCCGATGGCCGCATGTGGTCCCTCGACCTCGTGGTCGACGGCCTTGCCAAGGTCATGGAGCAGTCCGCCCATCTTGGCGATCATGATGTCGGCGCCAATCTCGCCGGCGATTGCGCCGGCCAGCGCGCTTGCCTCGACCGAGTGCAAGAGCACGTTCTGGCCGTAGCTCGTGCGGTACTTCAGCCGGCCCAGGAGCTTGACGATGTCGGCCGGGAGCCCGGGAACTCCGGCATCGTAGGCGGCCTGTTCACCGGCCTGGCGCATGATGACGTCGACCTCGGCACGGGCCTTGGCGACGACTTCCTCGATTCGACCCGGATGGATCCGGCCGTCGCTCATCAGTTTCGTCAGCGCGACCCGCGCCACCTCGCGCCTCACCGGATCGAACCCCGACAGGACGACGGTTTCTGGCGTGTCATCGATGATGAGATCCACGCCTGTGGCCTGCTCGAGGGCCCGGATGTTGCGCCCCTCGCGCCCGATGATCCGACCCTTCATTTCGTCACTCGGCAGGTGAATCACGGTCACCGTGTGCTCTGCGGTGTGATCCGCGGCAACACGCTGCATCGCCGTGACGATGATGTCGCGCGCCTTGTCGGTCGCCTCGTCACGCGCTCGCCGCTCGATCGATCGAGCGAGCTTCACTGCATCGTGCTCGGCCTCCTCGCGGATCGCGTCGAGGAGAATCGCCTTGGCGTCGTCGGCCGACATGCCTGCGACGTGCTCGAGCGCGACAACGCGGGCGGCATTGAGCTTGGCGACTTCCTCGCGCTGGCGTTCGAGATCGAGCTCGCGCTCCAGGAGCTTTCGGTCGCGCTGCTCCAGCATGTCCGTTCGCTGGTCCATCTGCTCATCGCGGGCGACCAACCGCCGGTCGATGGCGCTCAGTTCCGCGCGACGCGCGCGACCATCCTCCTCGGCCTCGCGCTGGAGGCGGATCTTCTCCTCCTTGGCCTCGAGGATGAGCTCCTTCTGCTGGGTGCGGGCATCCGCGACGATGCGCCCGGCCTTCTCAATGGCGACCTTGACCGACTGGTTCGCCCACTGGCTTCGAGCAACGAAACCTACGGCGACGCCAGAGGCCAGCGCCACGAGGGCGACGGCGAGGTATTCCATTTGTTCCTCCCATCCGACGACCAGCCGGACGTGTGACGTTCGTAAAGCGGTCGCAGGAGTCGAGGAAATCATCCCGGGGCTCTGGGCGAACCGTGGACGTAGCCTACTACGGACGCG
>JBDTOF010000176.1:0-1960 GCA_039933375.1 Chloroflexota bacterium | reverse complement strand
ACCTGGCGGCAGGCTGAGGCATGGTCACCCCCGGCCCGTACCGGAGGCTCTCCGAAAACGAGCGAGATCTGCTCAGGACTTCGCGCGACTCGGTGAGCGGGGACGCAGGAACGGCTCGGGATGTCGACTCCCGTCGGAGGGATCCGGCCCGTCCCAGATCAGGGTCTCCGGGGCGAGGTCAACGTTGCCCGGCCAGGTCACGGTCCCGTAGCGCGCCCGAACTCGACGGAAGAGTGCGTCGTCGGTGCGGAGGGTCTCGAATACCGGGCCCCACAACAGGTCCTGAACATCGCGCTCGACGATCGAGCCGTCTGTGAGGGTGAGACGGAGACGTCGTCCGTCGAGCGGCGTGGCGGAACGTACGCGGAGCATCACGTGCCGATGCTAGCGCAGCGGTTCGATCCGCTTCAAGGGCTGGCCGGCTTGCGCGAGGCCCCAGTCGAGGAGCAACTCGTCCGCGTGTGCTGATGCCCATTCAACGAGCAGGGCATGCGCTCGCGGCGACAGCTGTCCGCGAAGGATGGCCAGGGTCTCGATCGAGATAACCACTTCCTTACCGGCGTGTCGGGCATGGAAGTGCGCCGGGACATGATCGTCGACGTACATCTGGACCACGATCCCGAAGAAGCGCGAGATCTCGGGCATCGGCGCACGGTAGCCGGCTGCCCTTACGCATCGATCAACCAGAGACTGGGCGAGCTGCTGATTGAGCCCATGGACTGCGTCAGGGCCCGGCCAGCGTCCCCATTGCGTGTCGTGTGGCCAGGTCGTTGCCAAGTCCGCGAACTTCTGCCCGCATTGCGGGGCGGCTCTGACCTGAGTACATCGTGGCGATGACGAACCCGCTGCGGCGGGCGGCAATCCTCCTGGTCGTCCGGAAGGGGTCGCCCAGGTAGTCGGTATCGCATGAGATCTCCGGCGATAGCCATCGGCAATACCGCAACTTGCCGAGAGGACCACCTGCCACGGTGTCATCTATTGACGCCAGCCGTACATAACTGTACGGTAACGGTACACGGATGACACCATGAGTTGCAGCGACATCCCGGACTGGTATCTGCGCCACCGACTCGCCGTCCTCGACGTCCGATCGGCGGTGTGGCAGCGAGCCCGCCGCGATCTGCTGCCGACCGGGTACGGACAGGATGTGTGCATGCGCCGTCTTGTCCAAGCTGGCCGGTTGCGCAGAGTACGGCGCGGTGCCTACGTAGTCATCGACCCGATCCGGGAGACGGCTCCGGTCGCCGTCGCCAGCGCGCTGTTCGCCGATGACCTTCACTACGTCACCACCGATGCGGCGTTTGCGTTCCACGGCCTCATGGACCAACCGATCACGACGATCACCGTCGTCGTCGGCCGACGGAGCCGACCCGTGGACATCGGAGCGGCGATCGTGCGGCCGGTGGCCCTCGCGGACCGCTGGCTCGAGGCTGCCGATGCGTACCTGACCACGGTCGATGGCTTCCCCCTCCAGGTTGCGAGTCGCGAGCAAGCAGTGACTGATGCCCTCGCGGAGCCTGCCTGGATGACCGAGGGGTCACTCCTGGGCGAAATCGTGAATGCGCTTTCCGATGACGAGTTGGAGCGCACCGCGACGCGGGCGATCGCGCGAAGTACGGCGGCGGCACAACGGCTCGGGTACCTGATCGAGGATGCGAGCCGCAAGGTACCAACCGCCCTGGTGTCAGCCAGGCCGGTTCGGTCAGTTCAGCTTCGACCCGGGAAGGCGAAAGGGCCGTACTCGACCCGCTGGCGGGTCTATGGCTGACCCGCGGACCAGGCGGGCCATCGCCGAGCAATACCAGGAAGCCCGCCTGACCGGTGACGCTGCCGCCATGCGACGCCTCCAGAACGAGGAGGCGTGCGTGGTCCTGCTCACCGTCCTCGAGCGTCTTGCGGCGGACCGAGCGAGCTTCATCCACGAGGTCGCCATCAAGGGCGGCATCCTGATGGCGGGCGA
>JBDTOF010000175.1:0-2871 GCA_039933375.1 Chloroflexota bacterium | reverse complement strand
GCCATCCCGGCGATGCGGATCGCTGCCGCATAGAACCGCACACGAGCCGTGGTCAGATCCCGGAGCGCCCGGATCGGGTCTCGGCCGGTGATCAGCGGCCGAATGTTCGGGCTCCGCCGGAGTCGCTGCGCCAGCACTTCGGGTCGACCGTCCAGCCAGACCGGCACTCGTCCGCGGTACAGGCGCCAGCGATTGCGTGGATCGACGACGGCGCCACCCCCGGGTGCAATGACCCGCCGGATTTCCGGTGCGCTGTCGGCTGCGCCGAGGGCCTCGATGACGGCGCGTTCGTGGGCTCTGAACCCGGCTTCGCCCGCCTCCGCGAAGATCTCTGGGACCCGCATCCCGGCCCGGCGTTCGATGGCTTCGTCCAGGTCGATCAACTCGGCCTGATGCCTCGCCGCCAGGCGTCGCCCGACGGCGCTCTTGCCGCTCCCCGGAAGTCCGATCAGGACGACGTCCATTTTCGCCTGCTTCGTCCCGGCCTAGTCGTCGCCGCCGGAACCGGCCTCGTCGCCGCCAACCGCGGCCCGACCGCCGATCCGGGGTGCCGGTGGAGTTGTCGCCATCAGGCGGCGATGCGAAGCCATCCGCTCACGCACCACATCCATCCGATCGCCGCCCAGCGTCTCAAGGACGAACCGGGCGAGGGTCAGCATCACCATCGCCTCACCGATGACGCCGGCTGCGGGGACGACGCTGATGTCGCTGCGCTCGTAGTGCGCCTTGTCGACCGCCTCGCCGGTGATGAGATCCGCCGAGGGCAGAGGCCGGGCCAGCGTGGAGATCGGCTTGACCGCTCCGCGGACGACGATTGGCTCGCCATTCGTCACGCCACCGGTCAGGCCACCGGCATTGTTGGATCGATGCACCCAGTGCCCGTCCGCTGCCCGTCCATCGATGATGTCGTGAACCGCCGACCCGAACCGTCGGGTCTGCTCGAACCCGAGCCCGAACTCGACGCCCTTGACGATATTGATGCTCATGACGGCCGCCGCCAGGGCGCCGTCGAGGCGCCGATCCCAATGGACATACGACCCGAGCCCGATGGGCAGTCCCTGGGCGACCACCTCGAAGACCCCGCCGATCGTGTCCCCGTTGGTCCGGGCCTCGTCAATCCGGGCGATCATCCGCTCCTCGGCGTCGGGATCGGGACAGCGCAGCGGCGATGCGTCGGCCTCCGCCCGCGGTCGCGAACAGTTCGCCGGATCGATCGCGACGCCTCCGACCTCCGCCGTGAACGACCAGACTTCGATCCCCAGCTCGCGCAGGAAGATCCTGGCGACACCGCCCGCGGCGACCCGAGCGGCCGTCTCCCGGGCCGATGCGCGTTCGAGGACGTTGCGCACGTCTGAGTGGCCGTACTTGAGGGCCCCGGCGAGGTCCGCGTGACCGGGTCGCACGCGAGTCACCGGGGTCGCACGCTTGGTGCCTTCCGCCGCCGAGGCCTCGAGCGTGGCTGCGACATCATCGTCGAGCGGAGCCGCCTGCATCACCGGGCCCCAGTTCTCCCAGTCACGGTTCTCTACCAGGAGGAGGATCGGTGACCCTAGGGTCGTCCCGTGGCGGACCCCGGACCGGATCTCCGCCCGATCGGTCTCGATCGTCTGTCGCGCACCCCGGCCGTAGCCGCGCTGGCGTCGGGCCAGGTCCACGACGAGATCCTCAGCCGTCAGTGCCAGTCCGGCCGGCACGCCCTCGACCGTCACGCCGAGCGTCGGCCCGTGCGACTCGCCGGCGGTCAGGAATCGGAAGGGTTCCATGGCTGCGGGCCCGGCTCAGCTCGTGCCCGGGGCGACGGGCTCTTCAGATTCAGTCTCGGCCAGGGTGGTGCCCTCGTCCGGTTCGGGATCATCGCCGGCCGGCTCGCCCTCAGCCGAACGCAGGCCGTGGGCTCGGGCGGCGGCGAGGGCCTCCGCCATCACGTCGAGCGGCGCGGCCTGACCGGTCCACAGCGTGAAGGCCGCTGCGCCCTGGTGGAGCAGCATGGTTTCGCCGTCGTGGGCGGTGCATCCCGCCGCCTCGGCGTCGCGCAGCAGTCGAGTCCGGTTGTAGATCAGATCCAGGACCAGCTGGTTCGCGGAGAGGATCCCCGCCGGCAGGGGAGACTCCTCCGCCAGCAGGCCGATCGAGGTCGCGTTGATGATGACGCGGGTCTTGGCCAGTTCGGCCTCGATGATCGACTCGTGCCAGGGCATCGCCTTGAGCTCCATGTGCGCCGCGCTCTTGCCGAAATGTCGGACGAGGCCCTCGGCGCGATGGAGATGGCGGTTGAAGACGACGATCCGCTGGAAACCGTTGCGGATGAGGCCGTGGACCACAGCCCGGGCACCGCCACCGGCACCGAGGACCACGGCCTGGCGCGGCATCTTTGCCCGCCCGACCAGCCGATCGAGGGCCGCGCTGAACCCGGCCACGTCCGTGTTGTGACCGACGAGACGCTTGCCCTCGTGAGTGATCGTGTTGACGGCTCCCGTTGCGATTGCCTCGTCCGTCAGTCGGTCGATCAGTGGAACTACTCGCTCTTTGTGGGGGATCGTGAGGTTCGCACCGATGAAATCCTTACCCCGGATCTCCTCGATGGCGTCCGGCAGCGCGATCGGCGCGCGATCCCAGAGCTCGTAGTGCGCATCGATGCCTCGTGCATCGAATGCCGCCTGCTGCATCGCTGCCGAGAGCGAATGGGCGACGGGGTGGCCGATGAGAACGACCCGCTTGGTCATGCTCGAATCCTTTCGAGATCGGAGAAGAAGCCGGGATACGAGATCGCGACGCTCGACGGCCGGCCGACCGTCGTGCGACCGGAGGCAATGAGGCCGGCGATGGCGAACGTCATCGCGAGGCGGTGATCGTCGAGGCTGTCGGTCGGTG
>JBDTOF010000174.1:0-1783 GCA_039933375.1 Chloroflexota bacterium | reverse complement strand
GCTGGGGATGGTCCTGTTCGCCGCGACGCTGGCGATCCTTTCCGGGCGACGGATGAGACCTCGCGCCACATGGCTGATCCCGGTCATCGCCGTGATCTGGGCGAACATCCACGGGAGCTTCGTCCTTGCGCCTGTCCTGGCAGGGCTCGCATGGCTGGATGATGTAGCCGATCGATCGCCACGGGCGCGTACGACGCTGTTGGCTGCACTGCTGACCTCGCTGGCCACACTGGTCACTCCGTTCGGGCCCGGCGCCTGGCGATATGCCCTGGGACTCGTGGCGAATCGTCAGGTGACGGCACAGACTTCCGAGTGGCTCCCGCCGACGCTTGGTGATGTTCCCGGCGTGCTTTTCTGGGCGAGCGTGGTCCTCGTGGGCCTGGTGGCCCTGCTCCTCGCCCGCGGATCCGCCCGGACAACATGGCCGGCACTCCTCGGGCTGGCGACGTTCGCCGGACTGGGCGCAATGGCCTCCCGTGGGATCGCCTGGTGGCCCGGCTATGCCGTGGTGGCTCTGGCCGGGCTCGCCGCCGCGACGGCGGGGCCATCGACCCGGGTGCTATCGCGCCGACTCAGGGGAAGTCCCTTGAATGCCGCGGTCGGGGCCGTCCTCATCATCGCGGGCATCATCCTCGTGCCCGCCTGGCGGCCGGTGGACCCTGGCACGGGCGCTCCATCAGGGCTTCTCGGCCATGCCCCTCCGGGCGTCACCGGTGCGCTTCGGGCCCTGGCTTCCCCCGGTGACCGCATTTGGAACCCACAGGTCTGGGGTTCCTGGCTGGAATTCTCAGTGCCGCTGCCGAGGTACGCTCTTGACTCCCGGATCGAGGTGATCCCTTCGCAGGTCTGGTCCGACGCGGAGGTCGTGGCCACAGGCGGCACGGGTTGGTCCGATGTCCTCGACCAGGTGGGCGCTACGATCGTCATCGTCGACGCGGAGTCGGTTCAGCTCAGGGCGGTGTTGGCCGGCTCGCCGGCCTGGGTCGTGGCGTACTCGGACGGCGATGGTTCGATCTGGACCAGAGCGGCGCGCCAGTTCGCTTCGACGCCAGGGGTAAGGGGGGATAGCGACTCATGACGACCGATCCTGCATCCAGCAGCACGTCCGCAGACCTCGATGTTGTCGTCCTCGGCGGCGCCGGCCACGTCGGGCTCCCGCTGTCCCTCGTACTGGCCGACAGCGGTGCGCACGTCGGCATCCTGGATATCGACGGGCCGCGCCTCGAACGCCTTGCGGCGGGGGAGATGCCATTCATGGAAAACGGTGCGGACGTGCTCCTTCGCAGAGTGCTGAAGACCGAGCGCCTGCATCTGAGCACGGATCCCGCACTCATCGCCAGGACCGAAGTCGTGGTGGTGGTCATCGGCACCCCGGTGGACGAGTTCCTCGGGCCGTCCATGACGGTTTTCGAGCGCAGCGTGGACGACATCGCCCCGCATCTTCGCCCCGGCGCCCTCATCGTCCTCCGAAGTACCGTCTATCCGGGCACCACGGCATACGTCAAGCAGCGCTTCGCCGAACGCGGCTGTGACGTCCAGGTGGCGTTCTGTCCCGAACGGATCGCCGAGGGTCACGCCCTCGAGGAGCTTGGCTCACTGCCCCAGATCATCGGCGCAGACGAGCCCGCGGCAGGCGATCGGGCCCAGGCTGTCTTCGCGCGATTCGCCACTCAGTTCGTCCGCACAAGCACCCGTGAGGCCGAGCTCGCCAAGCTCTTCACCAACACATGGCGCTACATGAAGTTCGCCGTCGCCAACCAGTTCCTCATGATTGCCGAGCAGG
>JBDTOF010000173.1:0-4224 GCA_039933375.1 Chloroflexota bacterium | reverse complement strand
GCCCGTGCGCGTGCGCGTCGAAACTGATCAGCCGTGGGACGTCCCAGCCGACGTTCTCGTCGTTCCAGTCGTGGGAGAGATCACCTGGGATGGTCCCCTCGGCGAGCTCGATCGACGGACGCATGGCGAGCTCCAATCGCTCCACACCCTCGGAGAGCTTCGGACCAAGCGCTTCACGTCCGCCTTGGGGGCACCTGGCGACGCGCAAGCGGGCCGCATCCTGCTGATCAGCGCCGGGCCGGCCGAATCGGTTGATCGCGAGGTGCTCGTCCACGTGGCCGCGGCCGCAATGCACCGGCTCGCGGGCCGGACCGTGCGGACCATCTCATTCTGGCTCGATCCGCTGGTCGGAGCGATCGGCGGCGATGCCGACCTGGTCGCAGCGCTGGTCACCCGCGGCATCGTCGAGGGCACCTATGACCCGGGGAGCATCTATCGCGACCCCGGGACCGTCTACCGCCAGGGACGCAAGACCGCCCCGCCTGCCCTGGAGGAGCTCGTCCTCCTGGCTTCGGCCGGGGCTGATACCACGGCTCTCATGGCGGCAGCGACGCGCGGCCAGATCATCGGCGAGGGCTCAGCCATCGCCCGGAACCTGTCCAATCGCGCCGCCAACGACGTCAGCCCGGAAGTCCTCGCCGAAGAGGCCTGGGCACTGGCCGAAAAGCACGGCCTGTGGATCGACGTCCTCGGACCCGAGCGCGCAACCGAACTCGGCATGGGCATGTTCATGTCCGTGGGCAAGGGGAGCAACAACCCGCCCCGGATGATCGTGATGCGGTCCGGTGGTGCCGGCGAGCAGGATGCCCTGGGTCGCCATCTGGCCCTCGTCGGCAAGGGAGTCTGCTTCGATTCAGGCGGCATCAGCATCAAGCCATCTGCCCAGATGGAAGAGATGAAGATGGACAAGACCGGCGCCTGCACCGTGATTGCGGCGATCACGACGGTCGCACGCCTCGCCCCGGGCACGCCGCTTCTGGCGCTAGCGCCGGCGGTCGAGAACATGCCAGGTCCAGGGGCGAGTCGGCCCGGCGACCTGGTCCGCGCCATGAACGGAAAGTGGGTCGACATCACGAATACGGACGCGGAGGGCCGCCTGATCCTGGGCGACGCGATGACCTACGCGGAGCAACTCGGCGCAACCCACCTCGTGGACGTGGCCACGCTCACCGGTGCCGTGTCGCGCGCGCTCGGCGACCTCGTTGCCGGAGCGTTCGGAACCGACCAGGCCTGGACGGACCAGGTCCTGGGAGCAGGCGGGCGAGCCGGCGAGCGCTACTGGCAGATGCCGATGGTCGAGGAGTACTGGGATGAGATGGAGTCCTGGTATGGCGACATGATCAACAGCGGCAGTGGTGATGGCGGGCTCATCAAGAGCGCGCTGTTCCTGCGCGAGTTCACGACGAAGCCATGGGTTCACCTCGACATCGCCGGAACGGCCTACTACCGCAAGGCGAAGCCGTTTGCGCCGAGGGGAGCGACCGGCGCGTCCCACGCGACCCTGGTGGAACTCGCGCTGGCCGGGGCCAAACCGGCCTGAGCCGCCCGGGATGGTCTGGATGAACAGGTGAGCCCCCTCGTTGCGCTGATCGCCATTGCCGGAGCTGTCTGGGGCCTGGTCGCCGATCGCATCGCGGCCCGATGGCCGGAGCACGAATCTGGGACCATTCGTCCGGTCGACTGGCGGACGGTGGCCGTCGTTGCGGCCGGGAGCCTGGGACTCAGCGTCCTGGTTGCGAGGTACGAGTCCGATCCGACCACCGCCGTCTATCTCGGCATCCTGGTCGTGGCGCTCGTCCTCCTGTTTGCCACGGATCTTGATCAGCGCCTCCTGCCAGACGTCATCACGATCCCGATCGTCGTCTACGCCGCGATCGGGTATGCCGCGGGCATCGGACCGTTCGTCCGCACGCCGGGCGAGCTGCTCCTGGCGGCCATTGCGGCGATCGCCGTCCCGGTCGGCCTCTACCTCGTCTCGATCCCGTTCGGAGCCGGGGCAATCGGGATGGGCGACCTCAAGCTCCTGTTCGGGATGGGCCTGCTCGCCGGGGCGACCCGGCTGGTTGCCATGGTGATCGTCGGAGCCATATCCGCGGCGATCGGGATCGTCATCCTCCTGATCCTTCGGCGGATCACGCTCAAGAGCTATGTGCCGTATGGGCCGTTCCTCATCATCGGGGCAATCTGGGCGATCACCGTCTCCGGAGGCCCATAGGTAGGGGATGCCGGAGTGGCTCTGGCGGGGTGGGGTATCATTCGGCCATTGCCGGTAGTCGTTCCAACGTGGTGCCCAACGTGGAGCGGCGGTTTCACCCGGCGAGCGAACCGCACGGAATTGCCGCGCTGGAGATCGTTCGCATGATGACGTCGCTACCCGATGCGCCACCGAATGCCTGATCAGTCAGGCTGGTCTGCGCGATCGCGCCATCGACCCGGTCGGTCCGTCCTCCTCTTCCTCGCCCTTTTCGTCCTGCTGGGCGGAGCCTTCGCGGGCGGACCCGTCGCGCCGGCCTCGGCCGATGCCCTGTCCGACGCCGTTGCCAAGCAGAAGGCCCTCGCGGCCCAGATCGCAAAGCAGAAGGCGCTGGTCGCCAACCTCACCCGCCAACAGCAGGCGCTCAGCGCCACACTTGCCAAGACGAAGGCGTCGCTGAGCAAGGTCAACCTCGACCTTCAGGCAACCCGGACCGAGGTGGTCGGCGCCACCGTGGACGTCGCCCGGGCGCAGGCCGAGGTGAACGCGCTCGACGCCCAGGTCTCCAAGCTGGATCTTCAGCTCGCCGATCTGGAGGATCGCGAGGCTCACAAGCTGCAGGAGTTGAATGCCCGCAAGACGCTCCTGGCCGACCGCATCCGACAGGCCTACGACACCGACCGAACGTCGCTCCTCGAGACCTTCCTGTCAGGCGATACGTTCACCGACGTCCTTTCAGAGGTTTCCTATCACCTCGACTTTGCCCAGCAGGATCGCGAGTTGGCCGAGCAGATCGTGGCCGACCAGAAGGTCCTCGCCATCCTCCACCAGACGGTCGAGGACACGCGCACCGAGACCGGAACGCTCCGTGCGGCCGCCGACATCCAGCACCATGAACTCGAGGGCCAGCTCGCGTCTCTGGTCGATTCGCAGGCTCGTCTCAAGGCCCTCGAGCGGGAGACAGAGCGCCTATTGGGGATACAGCGGGCCGCCTATGCCAAGACCGCGACCGACAAGACGAAATTGGCCGCTGCGATTGCCGCCAGCGAGAAGGCCGAGAAGGCCCTCCAGGCAAAGATCAACCAGATCGTCAAGGAGCGGGCCAGGGGCGGCTCGATCCCGTCCATCTACAACGGCACCCTGCGCTGGCCGATGGCCGGGACCATCACCCAGGAATACGGATGCACCGGCTTCTCCTGGGAGCCACGCAGAGGTAGCTGTCGGCACTTCCACAAGGGGATCGACGTTGCCGCGCCGCTCTACACGCCGATCCGGGCCGCCGGTCCAGGGGTCGTCGTCTTCGCCGGGCCCAATCCCTACGATCCCTACCCGAAGGCCTGGATCGTGGTCGTGGCCCACTCGGCCGAGCTGGTCAGTTGGTACGCCCACGTCGACAACCGAGCGTACCGGCCCCGCGTCAAGGCAGGCGATTCGGTCGTCGCCGGCCAGATCATCGCGTATGAGGGCCTCACCGGCCGAACGACCGGTCCGCATCTCCACTGGATGGTGGAGTTCCGTGGGTCGTTCATGAACCCGCGCCTGTTCCTGTAGGCCATCTGGTTCGTATCCGGTGCTAGGATCGAGCGCGTTCAACGCAGCAAGAAGCACGCCGAGGAGTCGAGGGTGACGCGGACATTGGCGATGGTGCTCGCGGGCGGCGAGGGCGAACGACTGTCGATCCTTTCATCGGTGCGCGCCAAGCCGGCCGTGCCGTTCGGTGGCAAGTACCGGATCATCGACTTCACCCTGTCGAACTGCGTCAACTCCGAGATCAGCGACGTCGTCGTCCTCACCCAGTACAACCCCCGGTCGCTCAACGACCACATCGGCCTGGGGCGTCCCTGGGACCTCGACCGAGCCAGGGGTGGCATCAAGTTGCTCCAGCCGTACATCGCGCGGGGTCGCGTGGCGGAGTGGTATCGCGGCACCGCTGACGCCGTGCTCCGGAACCGGAGTCTGCTCGAGCATTCTGACGCCGACATCGTGCTCATTCTGGCCGGCGACCACATCTACAAGATGGACTATCAGCC
>JBDTOF010000172.1:0-6243 GCA_039933375.1 Chloroflexota bacterium | reverse complement strand
GGTGGTCCCGGGTTTCGCACCAGAGTGCACACAGGGGCACCGCAGTGGACTGGGCGAGAATCAGAAGAGCCGCGCCCCGGGATGGGGCGCGGCTCGCTGGTCCTTGGTCGCGCTTGTTCAGGTCGGCACCACTTCGTCAGCGATCCTCGCTTGGCCGCCAGAAAGAAGTGGCGAGGTGAAGCCCGGTTACCTGGTTCCGTCAGCGGCGGCTAGTTGATGAGCCGGAGGCCGTAGAGGCCGTGGAAGCCTGCGCAGCTCGGCCCATCGGCGCACAAGTCTCCAACTCCACGGCTGAAGCCTGATACGAAGTAGCCTTGAATCTCCTTGGTGCTCTGGCCTTCGGCACTTACGACATGGAAGAGCGCCCAACCCTCGAAACAGCCACCATCATGCCCGTCGTTACATGTAGTACCCGGCGGTGAGACGATCGGGACAATAATGTCCTTCCCGCTCAGACATGTATCTACGTTGGTCGAGGACGAAGACCCCGTACACTGGGTCGGGTCTGCAAATCCGGTCCCGCTGCCGAACAGGGCGTTGTGGAACCCACCGTTGGACTGCCCGATGTAGTCGCCGACCGAGAAGCTCACGTTCAAGAGAGAGATTCCCGCGAGATAGCATTTGACGCGAGTCGAGCTCCCGCCGTTGCAGTTGCCTGTGTCCACATTTGGGCCGTAGACCGTCCACGCGACATCGCCAGGATTGTTCGGCACGTCGCCGTTGCCATCACCGAAACCGAAGGGAGTGCAGTTCGTTCCCTCGCACCCGTACGGCAGGTGCGGCAGCCCGGTCACGGGATCGAATGCTTGTTCACTGAAGATGATCGGCGCAGCCCCGATGACATCGCCGGCGGGCACACCTTCCTCGGCGGTCGCGGTCACACCGACCGGCCAGGTCCCCAGACCGACAACGCCCGCGAAGTAGTTTTGGTGAGGCGCCGTGATATCGACCTGGACCTGGTTGGTGGCCGGGAATGTCACGGTCACCGTGGTGCCATCTACACCATTCTCATACCCATTCGCGGCGGTTACGCGAAGAGCGGCAACGGACGCGTTCTGGCCGAAGATCAGGGCGTTGGCTCCAGCCAGGGCGGCGAGGTCGGCGGAGTTCTGCTGGCCCCGCCGCTGGGCAAAGGTGGCGCCACCATCGATGACAAGGCCCACCATTGCAATAGCAGCAACAGCCGACAGAACGAAAAGGACGAGGATCTGTCCATCAGACCGTTGACGACCTGGTGCAAGCATCATGTTCTCCTACTGGATCTGCGCACTGCTGGTGCCCTCCATCGTCCACGTCCCGATCAATCCGAGCAGTGGGGTTACGGGCGTATATGGAGCTGAGATAGTCACTCGCACCGAGTCGACGGTGTAATTGCATGTTCCGACCGCCGCATTGGTGACGGGATCAACGCAGCTGAATGTGGGATTCGACAGGCCAGGGATCAGACCCTTCTGAGTTGACACGACAGCAGCAATCTCCGGGCTGCTGCCAAGCGTTGTTCCGGGGTGGACGCTCGTGACTCGCGCGATCTCACGGGCCGCCTGGGACACGCCGTTGTACTTGTATATCGCTATCGCGAAATCAACGATTCCCATAAGCAGGATCAGGAACACGAACACGGCGATGGAAAACTCGACCAGGGCCTGGCCGCTTTGACGCTTCGCCCTCACGGCACATTCACCGTCTGCGTCGATGTCACTGAACACGTCCCCTTGGTAACTGTCAGGGTCACCCCGATTGGACCGCTGGCGGAGAAGTCGTGGTTGTTGACCGTCTTCCCAGTTTGGCCAAAACTCCATGTCCAAGTCCAGCCACTTGTGGATGGGGCGATCGAGCCAGCAAAGTCCATGCGATGAGGAAAGGTCTTGTTTGCAGACGGTGTCGCTGTGAACGAAGCCACTGGACATGCGACGGGTGTCGGTGTCGGTACCGGCGATAGCGCCGTACTTGGCAGAACGGCACACTCGGCGTTGGCTGCGGCAGAGACGGTCAGATTCTGTTGTCCGATGACATCTCCGATGAACGGAGTGATCAGTTGGAACGGCGCCTGGACGGTCACGCTGACCGTCGTTCCGATCGCAGCGGTGACTGGACATGCCTTCACCACTGATGGTGCCTGGGCAACTCTCGCGCTATCGACCTCGACAAAGCCCCCCTTGGCCTCATTGAGCACCGCGCACATGACCGTATTGGTGGAAGAGCAAATTCCACCGGACACGTAGGACCCTCCACGCGATGCGACGAGAGCCCCCTCCTTCGCCGCATTCTCGATCGTGATCTGAGCGTAGAACAGGCGGCCAAGATCCAACGCACCTAGCAGAAGAAGCAACATCACGGGCAGGACGAAAGCCAACTCTGCGAGAGCTTGGCCGCGTCGCCCGTTGCTGATCCTCACTCGGTAAGGCTCCTTCTCGCAAGATCTGGTCGTGCCAGCTTCGCTTGGCGTCGGCACCAGTTGCATCCCAATCGCCTTGGGTCCGATCCGGCGGCGCGGGAATAGTGGCATCCGCACCTTGCGAAGGACCTTTCGGCTATGAATGTTGGCACAGAATTAGGACCATTGGCGGACTCGCCAATCGAAACACGAACACCCACGATGCCCTCATGAAGCGCCTTGCCGCCTCCGCCCTCTGGACTTATGCGTTCTGGTATCTCGGCTCGATGATCTCGGCTGCCGTGGGTGCGCCCGACCTGATCGGGCCCATCCTCGGCCTGTCCGCCGGGCTCATCGTGGGCCTGGACCCACGAGGAGTTCTCTGGCGCAGAAACCAGCGCCAGGGCTGGTCTGCGGCCCGAGGTTCGTCAGGCTTCGCCGCCCGCTGATCCTTCCCCCGGCAACGCGATGGTGAACCGCGCGCCCTCGCCCGCCGCGAGGGGCTCCAACTCCAACTCGCCAGCCATTGCGCGGCAAAGTTCCCTCGCAACGTAGAGGCCGATCCCCGTACCTTCGGGATGATCGGGGGCCGTGCTCCGCGCGTAGCGTTCGAAGACCGAGTCTCGTAGCTCGTCGGGCACGCCGGGCCCTGAATCGCTAATCGTCAGTAGGAGTCGCCCCGACCCCGCATCGGGGCGCAGGTGCGCACTAACCGGCCCACCGCCGTACTTGACGGCGTTGTCGAGGATCGCCCAAAGGACCTGGTCCAGCTGGTCCGGGTCGGCCAGGGCCAGCCATCCCGCCGACTCATCGATCACCTCGAAGGGCAACTCCGCAACACCCAGTGCCTCCCACGCGCGTCGCACCCGTGGCGCCAGCGACAGCACCTCGATCCGCGGCTTGAGGGTTCCGGCCTCGAGCCGCGACACCATCAGCAGCTGCCTGACCATTCGCGACAACCGCTCGGACTGTTCGGTGATGATGGCCAGTCGGCGGTCCGGACGCTCATCCGTCAGTTGCTCGGCATAGGCGCGGATGCTGGTCAGCGGGGTCTGGAGGTTGTGGCTGATGCCGCGCAGGAAGTCGTCCTTCGCCGCGTCGAGGGCTACCAACCGATGGGTCTGCTCCTCCACCTGGGCGAACAGCTGGGCGTTCCGGATCGCCACCGCGATCTCGCTGGCGAACAGCTCGAGCAGATCCTGATCGGCGGCATCCCATCGCCGAGTCGCTGGCAGGTGCCCGGTCAGGACACCGACGCGCTCATCGGGCAGGGCAAGAACGGCCCGAATGGGCCGTGATTCGCCAGGAATGACCTCCTCGACGGTCATGGCGCCTGGGTCCCCGAGATGGAGATCGGCATCGATCATTTCGAACGCGGAACGCGCACTCGATATCGCATGGGCGACCAGCCGGTCGATGCCGTCGCGCGGCGAGGTCTGACCGATGGCTTCGAGAATTCGGCCAAGCTGGCGGTTACGTCGTGCCAGGTCAGAGGCCAGTCGATTGTGGCTTTCGACGAGACGCGCGAGCTCGTCCTCACCGGCGACCTCGACCCGGGCAGACAGATCGCCCGCGGACACCCGTTCGAGGGCCTGGGCGAGCGCCGCGAGGGGCTTTGTCAGGTTGCTCGCGAGGCCGAAGGCAAAGAGGATGGCCAGGATCACCGCCGCGGCGATCGCGAACACCAATAGGCTGGACAAGGTCGAGTCCAGGCTCCCGGTGCGCAGGAATTCGGCACCCAAGAGCACGATGCCGACAATCGCCAGTGGCACGACCGCGCCGGCGATGAGACCGGTGGTCAGGCGCGCACGGAAGGAAAGAGAGGGACCCCTTCGCGATGCGGGGTCTTGACCCGACGTCACGCGCCGGGCTCGGGTGCGCGGGCCACGTCGCCGGTCCTCAAAGCCTCCGGGTCCTGCTGGATCAACCGGTACCCGACGCCCCGCATCGTGACTACGTGGACCGGGTGGTTCGGATCCGGTTCGATCTTCTGGCGCAGCCGTCGCATCGTCACCCAGACATAGGACGGGTCGGCGTCCTCGGTGTCCACCCACCCCCGGTCCAGGAGGGTCTCCGTCGCGACCGTCTGGCCAAGGTTCGCGGCGAGTGCGTAGAGGAGCCGTGACTCCGTCGGCGTCAACTGGACTGCCTCGCCGCGGACGATAGCCATCCGTCGATGTAGCTCCAATGAGAGGTCGGGTCCGAGGACGAGCTCGCGACGGGGGACTCTGTCGCCGACCCGTCTGAGCACTCGGGTGATCCGTGCCCGCAGCTCGGGGTAGTGATAGGGCTTGGTGATGTAGTCCTCGGCCACCTCTTCCAGGAGATCGGCCTTGCTGTCGGCGGTTTCGATGGCCGACAGGACGATGATCGGCAGGTCCGCCTGGGCCTTGATCTCGCGCGCGAGGGTCAGGCCATCCATGCGCGGCATCATCATGTCGATGATCAGGAGGTCGGGCCAGCCGCCCTCCAGGCGTCGAAGCGCCTCATCACCATCGCGCGCGGTCTGAACCTCGAACCCATCCGCCCGCAGCTGATCCGCCAGCAGAACGAGCAGGTTCGGATCGTCATCCACCAGGAGGATGCGCGCGGAGTTGAACTCACCCCAGCGCCCAGTGCTCAGCATGAGCCGAGTATAGGGGCGGGTCAGTAGGGTTCAGTGGGCCGAGCGCGGGCCGAAGCGGCGTGCGCGAGGGCCCAGGTGCTCGCGCCCGCCCCGGGCCGCCTCCGGCCGCCCAGCCACACCGGCCGCGCGCGCCGAATGTTCCGTACGGGAACAACTCGACCAAAGTCATCGTGGGCCGTCACCACGACGGGCCGCGTGCGCGGCTCCATGGTCCGATTCGTGGCCAAACGGTGCTGCCAGCGGAACATACGGCCGCCGGATCACCTTCGAGCTTCGCATTTCTCAGTCGCAGGCCGGGTACGAGTCGACTCCGTAGTCGAGTTGTGCTTCAGGGGAACATCCGGCGCCGGGCGCGCGGGTGAGAGGGGCTCAGGGCGCCTTCGGATCCACGAAACGGCAGCGGTCCCGAAGTGGGCAGATCTCGTGCTCGGGGTTGCGCGCGTGGCAGATCACGCGGCCGTGGCGGATGAGGTTCACGTGCGCCTCGTACATCTGGTCCGGCTGGAGCAACCCGAGGTAGAGGTCGTGCGCATCATCGGCGCTCGCCTGCTCGGGGATCAGTCCCACGCGCTTGGAGACGCGCTCGACGTGGCGGTCCACGGCCATGAGCGGCATTCCGAACGAGAACGCCAACAGGACGGATGCGGTCTTCTTCCCAATCCCGTCGATCGCGGTGAGCCAGGCTCGGGCCTCGAGTGGCTCCAACGCCCCTAGGAATTCGAGCGAGTAGTCGCCGCGGGCCTCCCGGATGGTCCGCAATGTTGCCTGGAGCCGCGGAGACTTCTGGTTGGCGAGGCCCCCGTGGCGGATCACCTCCACGAGTTCCTGGACCGGCGCAGCTTCGACCGCGGCCCAGTCCGGCGGCGCACCATCGGACAGCCCCACGCCGCCCCAGCCCGGACCCGGGATGTGGCGCTCGGCCACCAACCCGGATGGATACGCATCGCGCAACGACTCAAAAGCCCGCTCGGCATTCGTGTCCGCGCTGTTCTGGGTCAGGATCGTTAGGATCAACTGGCTGGTGGGATCGAGTGGTCGCTCCCATGTCGGGTGGCCGTGGATTGTGGCGAGACCCGCGAGGACGTAATCGACGAGACCCGGGCGTGTTCGGTCCAGCCTTCGGGCCCAAGCTTTGACCGGATCCGGCGGCCGATGCTTGCGCTTCGTGGGTCTCTTAGCTAGCTTCCCGGCCGCCGCCCTCATCGAACGTTGGCGCGCAGCGGGTCCCCAGGGTGGCTGTAAT
>JBDTOF010000171.1:0-4855 GCA_039933375.1 Chloroflexota bacterium | reverse complement strand
GCGTAGTCGTGGAGGCCGTGGTACTGCCCCTCGAACTTGACGATCTTGTCGCGACTCGTGAACGCCCGGGCGAGCCGCATCAGGTGCATCGTGGCCTCGGTGCCGGAGACGGTCATCCGGGCCATATCCACCCAGCCGGTCAGCTCGCACAGCAACTCGAGGGCGCGGACCTCGTCCTCGCTGGTCAGCGAGAAGCTGACCCCGCGGCGCATCCGCTCGTTGACGTAGTCGTCCACCCGCTCGTCCCCGTGGCCGAGGATGACCGGGCCATAGCCCATCCGGAGATCCACGAACTCGTTGCCATCCAGGTCCCAGACCTTGCCGCCCTTGCCGCGGTCGATGTAGATCGTGTCCTCGCCCCACGCTCGGAAGTTCGAGTTGGCGCCGCCGGGCAGGGTCTTGATGGCTCGTCGGTAGAGCTCGAGCTGGCGCTCGCGGGAAATCGGCTTGGGCGCGTTGGTGGGGCTGGTCATGATGCCTCCGGCGGGTAACGCCGGACGCGCGCAGGGCATGCGGCGCCCGGCTCCCGTTGCTTCTTGCTTCAGTGGGCGGGATGGGGCGGTAATCGTGCCACAGGCCCTCTCGGAGCGTCAACGCGAGATTCGTCGGTCACAGGTCGCAGCGATGCGAATTCCACCATTTTGTGGCCTTTCGTGCAGCTGATGCGCATTCGTCGGCCCAGGCGGCACGACCAAAACAGCGTGCGCCGGGTAGGATTGACCCATGGCTTCTGCAGCACCCAGGGCCGCCGACACCGAGGCCAGCTTCTGGCTTGCCGAGGCGCCGGACCAACCTGAACCAGCTCTGTCGGGACGGGCGCGAACCGACATCGCCATCATCGGCGGAGGGTTCACGGGGTTGTGGACCGCGATCCGCCTGCTGGAGGCGGACCCCGCTCTCCGGGTCACGGTCCTGGAGATGGAGCGAGTCGGCTTTGGCGCGTCGGGTCGGAACGGCGGTTTCTGCGATGCCTCCCTGACCCACGGCCTCGCCAACGGCCTGGCCCACTTCCCCGGCGAAATCCACGCACTCGAGGCGGAGGGCCGCCAGAACCTGGCCGAGTTGGCCGGATTCATCGACGCCGAGGGCATCGACTGCGGCCTCGAGCGAACGGGCTCGATGAGCGTCGCTGATCAGCCGCACCAGGTCGATGAGCTCAAGGAATACGTCGAGATGGCGGCCGAGTATCGACCTTCGGCCGTCTTCCTCGATCGAGCCGAGCTGGCCGACGAGATCCGCTCGCCGATCTTCCTGGCCGGGGTCCTCGAGGGTCCCGAGCAGACCGTGATGCTGGATCCGGCCAGGCTGGCTCGAGGCCTCAAGCACGCCGCGCTGCGCCGCGGAGCCATCGTGCACGAGCGGACCCGCGTGACCGGCGTCCATCGTCGCGCCGGCTCGGTGGATATCCAGACGGCCGCTGGAGCGACGCTGCGGGCCCAGCATGTCGTGGTGGCCACATCGGCCTACTCGGGCTGGCTCGGGCGCCTGCAGCGCCTGTACGTGCCGGTGTACGACTACGTACTGGTCTCAGAGCCACTCGATGCCGACCAGCTGGTATCCGTCGGCTGGAGTCGGCGGATGGGCGTGTCTGACGCCGGCAATCAGTTCCATTACTTCCGACTGACCGCGGACAACCGGATCCTGTGGGGCGGCTACGACGCCGTCTATCACGCCGGGAACCGCGTCGAGCCGAGCCTCGATCAGCGTCCGGCGTCGTTCGAGCGCCTCGCCGCGCACTTCTTCCGGGCCTTCCCCCAGCTGGACGGCCTCAGCTTCCCGTGGCGCTGGGGCGGCGCCATCGACACGACGAGCCGGTTCATGGTCACCTTCGGCCAGTCCCTCGGCGGGCGCCTGACGTATGCCATCGGATACACGGGGCTGGGCGTCGGTGCGTCACGCTGGGCCGCGACCGTCGTCCGGGACATGCTGCTCGATCCTGGTACGGATCGTCTCCAGCTCGAGATCGTCCGGTCGTCCCCGTTTCCGTTCCCGCCCGAGCCGGCCCGCTGGCTGGCGGTCCAGGCGGTCCAACGGGAACTGGCGCTCGCGGATGAGCACGAGGGACGCCGTGGTGCCGTGCTGCGTGCCCTCGACGCAATCGGGATCGGCTTCGACTCCTGAGCGGCGGTCAGGGTCGCTCTTCGGGGGGCGCGAACAGGTCGAGCTGCTGACCGCGACCCGCGACGGCCGGCTCGAGGCCCAGGTACCGCTCCAACCCGGCGAGATCGAGCGGCTCGGACGTCAGCCACGAGATGAGGTGCGGCCAGAGCACGATGTGCCAGTTGTCGGCCTCGATTGCCGAGTTCAGGATCGGCGAGGCACCGAGTTTGTGGCGGATGAGGTTCGCGCGCTCCGGAGCCACGGCGAGGAAGCGAACCAGCCGATCGTCGGCAGCGATCCGGGAGTGCCGTCGGAGCACGAGGTCTCCGAGCATCGCGGTCCATTCGACCTCGAACAGGAATGCAGTCCGACCGCGCCCATACCAGATGCAGTCCACCTCCTCGAGGTCCTCAGCCGAGGCGCGCGCGATCCCGGCCAGCCACGCGGTCCGCTCGCTCGGTCGCAGGAGGTCGCCCAGGGTTCCCGCCCCGAACCGCCTTCCCTGCTCTCGACGACCCAGCCAGACCTTCATCCCGAGCCGGTGACCGGCGTCGGCGAGGCGCGCCAGCATCTCGGTGTGCTCCGCGGTGCGGCGGCGCACGTCGTCAGCGGTGACCAGCCGGTCGCCGGTGGATGAAGGACTGCGGTAACTCGCCAGGCAACTCCGGACGAGGGCCTCATCGGGCAGGTCGTGACCGGCAAAGAGGGCAGCCACTCGCTCCTGGAACGCCTGCTCATCGAGTGGGCCCGAGGTCGACAGGAGGCTGTAGACGGCCCACTCGACCCGGTCCGCCAGCGGGACCGCGGCACCTTCGAGATCGCGCCGGGCTGCCAGCCACCAGCGGCCCGGCGCCACTTCCGTGACGCGATGCTGGCCCGGACCCGAGAGTTCGTCCCGAATCAGGGTCAGGACCCGGTCGATCGGCTCCGCGACACTGGCTCGATCGGTGGCGCCGCTCGGCGCCGGTGCGGCTCGATCCGCCACCGTTGGGTCCGCTGCCGAGGCGACCAGCAGGCGGCGCAGGTGGCCAGCCCGGTCCAGGCCGAGCAGGATCTCGCTGAAGAGTCGCTCGTAGCGCGCTGGTTCACCGCGCTCGCGGAGGACCTCGACCGCCACCTCGGTGATCGTCCGGCCCGCCTCGATCGCGGAGAATGGCCGAGCATCCACGCGCTCGGGCGGCGAGAACAGGCCTGGAGCCGAGACCATGTCCGGGTCACCTGAGCTCCCGGGCACCGGATCGAGTGCGCGGCCGGCGCGGGTCCGAGGACCGGGCGGGACTGCGGCCCCGGGAGGGATCAACTCGACGATCCCGCCGATCTCCTCCTCCGGATCCCCGAGACGGGCATCTGTCAGGCGGTACCCCGCGCCAACGCCACCGAGGACCGTCGCCACGAGCGCCTCGGGGCCCCCGCCTTCGAGAAGCAGCACCGCCCGGCCATCACGGGCCATGAGCGGCGCTGCAGCCTCCAGGGATCGGCGGATGGTCGCGGACTGCCAGGCCCACGGAGCGCGGATTGCGGGTCCCGCCAGGGCGTCGATTGGGAGCAGGCTGGCGGCCTCCCGTCCGAGCGCCCAGCAGGTTCCGTGATAGGCAGCAGCGAGTCGCTCCTGGTTGAGCCGGAGCGGCGGCTGGCCCAGGATCAGGCGAATCCGCGGCGACCGCGCCCCGCGACCAGGCTCGCCTCCCGTGCCGTCACGCGCGAGCGCGGCCAGCGCACCCGGGCCGGCGACGCGGATCACGGCGGTGGCTCCTCCGTCGGACAGGCTCTGCAAATCGGTCCCGAGGCGGGCCTCGAGCGGCCCCAGCGACCCACTATCGATCCCCTGGATGAAGCCACGGACGGCGCGGAATCCCTCCTCGAACGCGACCCATGGGTTGCGTTCGCGAACCGCGCCGGGTAGGGGCGTCCGAACGACCCCGCCCGCGATCCGCAGGACCGGGACCCGACCGGGCCCGACACCGAGCCGGCTGGCGGGCAGGACCGCATGCAGGAACGCCAGCCGGAGCGCCGATTCGACCGGGGCAGCGCGCAGATCGCCCTCGATGCGTTCAAGAATGGCCAGCAGTCCGACGAGCTGGCGGTCCGTATGCAGGTCCAGGATCGCGTCTGGGAGCGCCTCCGCACCGTCGGGAACCGGGAAACGGTCGCGCAGCGTCTGGCGCGCTGTCTCGCCACCAACCTCCTCGTGCGCGCGGGCCCGGTCGCCGTCATCGACCGGGATCTGGCGCTGCTCATGCCCGCCACGCTGATCGCGACAGATGACGCACCGATAGGTCTTCGCGGTCGGGTTCCTCGGCCCGATCTCCTCGCCGCCCGCCGCGTCGTCGGAGGCCCAGCTGAACTCGTCGGCACTGACGGTTCGGTCACACGTGGCGCACTGGGTGGAGAACAGAGCCCCGACCGCGAGCTTGACGCTCGTGTCGCCCTTCGGCGACGCGCTCAGGGTCGAGAAGGCCGCGTCGAGATGGCGGAGATCGGGTGGACGCAGGACCACTTCGGCGAGCAATCGCGTCAGCGGGCTGGACTCGAGCGTCAGGCCCCGTCGCTGACGATCGATGGCGGCCCGGGCGATCCATCCGCCCCGGCCATGGAGGTCGGCCACGATGTCCCCGGGCGCCGTCCTGGCCTCGATCTGGGCGACGACCTGGTCGGGTGCCGGCGGCGGCGCGAGGCGCTCGAAGGCAGGCATGGTGAAACCGGGCGCGGCACGGGACAACAGCGCACGACCCACCATGCCTCGATTGTGGCAGAC
>JBDTOF010000170.1:0-22235 GCA_039933375.1 Chloroflexota bacterium | reverse complement strand
CCGGATCGCAGCCGTCGGCTGGGAAGACGAGGTGGCCGACGCTCGCGCCGTCGCGAACATGCGCGCCCTGTTGCGCGAGGGGATGGAGGCCGGCGCCTTCGGGATCTCGTCCGGGTTGGACTACCCACCCGGCTCCTTTGCATCGACCGAGGAGCTCGCCGCACTGGCGAACGAGGCCGGCCGACTCGGCGGGATCTATCACACGCACGTTCGGTACCCATTGGGAGATCGGTTCCTCGACCCGTTCCGCGAGGCGATCGAGATCGGGCGCCGCGGCGAGACGCCGTCGCACATCACCCACTACTACCACCGGGCGACGTTCCCGGGGTCCCCGGACCAGATGCTGGAGCTTATCGACGATGCGCGAGCCGAGGGTCTCGATGTCACCTTCGATGCCTACCCGTCGGAGTGGGCCTCCACGCGCCTGCTGATTACGATCCCGACCTGGGTCCAGGCCGGTGGCCCGGCACCGACGAAGAAGCGGTTGGCCGATCCGGCGATCCGGACCCGGATCCGTGGCGAGTTGCAGGCCCGTGGGGTGTTGTTCGCGGGAGCCGGCGGGATCGCCGATATCCGCCTTGGCTACTTCGGGCGACCAGAGCACGCGCGCTGGGAGGGGCTGACCCTTGGAGAGGTCGGCCGCGAGACCGGCACGGATTTGGTGGAGCTACTATGCGACCTCCTTCTCTCGGAAGGGCTGCGTCTGAACCAGGTCACGCCCGGACCACACACGGACGGCATCCGCCAGTTCCTCCGGCATCCCGTGGCCATGGTCGGGACGGACTCGACGTTCATCAGCGCGAAACCCAGCCCGCGGACCTATGGATCCTTCCCGCGAATCCTCGGCCAGTTCGTCCGCGATGAGGGGATTCTTGGCCTCGAGGAAGCCGTCTCGAAGATGACCTCGATGCCGGCTGCGCGACTTGGGTTGCGCGATCGCGGCCGGCTCATCGATGGATACGTGGCCGATGTCGTGGTCTTCGATCCCGCGCTGGTCCGCTCCCTCGCGACCTACGACGAGCCCCGACAGTTTCCCGAGGGTATTGAGCACGTCTTCGTGGCTGGGGTCCCCGTGGTGACGGATGGTCGCCACACGGGTGCGACCCCGGGCCGGGCGTTGCGGCGGGGTCGGGATTGACCGAGGCCGGGTTTCTGTTTGCCGGGCTCGTTGGCGGTGGTACCCTCGCGCTCCAACGCGAGTAGCCCCACTCCGGAGGATTCGATCGCTCGATGACGACCCGAACGATGCCACGCCCGGCAACCTCGCCCGGACGTTCCGCCCCGGACGCCCTGGTCCTCGAGGCCGGCGTGGCGGCACCCGGTAGGGCCCATGGGTTTCCACTTCGGCGCGAGGGTCCCGCCAAGCTCACCGGCGCAGCAAAGTACGCCGACGATCTCGTCTTTCCGGGCGCCTGGTATGGCCTCACGATCCGGTCCACGGAACCGCGCGCGCGGCTCATCGCGATCGAGCTCGACCCGGACGTCGACTGGTCGCGCGTCGTGGTCGTGACCGCCGCTGACATTCCCGGGGAGAACCTCGTCAGCGCGATCAAGGAGGATCAGCCGGTCCTCGTTGCCGTCGGCGGGGAGATCCGCCACCACGCCGAGCCCGTCGTCCTGCTGGCCGCTCCGGACCGCGAGACACTTCGCCTCCTCCGGGCGCATATCCGGCTGGTGACCGAGGCTCTGCCCCCGGTCTTCGACCCCGAACGATCGGACCACGTCTTCGCGGAATACCAGATCGGCGGCGGCGACCTCGAGGCCGGATTTGCCGTCGCGGACCTGATCCTGGAGGGCGAATACCGGGTCGGACACCAGGAGCAGCTCTACATCGAGAACAACGCGATGATCGCGGTCCCGGCCGAGGACGGCGGGATGGCGGTCCACGGCTCGCTGCAGTGCCCGTACTACGTCCACAAGGCGATGAAGAAGACCCTCGGTCTGAGCTCGGCGCAGGCGCGGGTCATCCAGGCTGAAACCGGCGGCGGATTCGGCGGCAAGGAGGAGTTCCCCTCGATCATCGCCCTGCATGCATCGCTCCTGGCGCGCAAGTGCGGTCGGCCCGTGCGAATGATCTACGACCGCCACGAGGACCTGGTGGCGACGACGAAGCGCCACCCGGCGATCATCCGGCACCGGACCGGCGTGATGCACGACGGGACCCTCGTCGCCCAGGACATCGAGGTCGTCATGGATGGTGGCGCCTACTGCACGCTGACGCCGGTGGTCCTGTCCCGCGGCGCGCTCCACTCCGGGGGTCCGTACCGCTGCGCCAACGTGCGGATCCGGGCCCGCGCCACGCGGACGAACACGGCGCCCAACGGCGCATTCCGCGGCTTCGGAGCGCCCCAGGTCGAGTTCGCCATGGAGACGCACCTCAACCGTATCGCCGAGCGGCTCGGCATGAGCCCGGCGGAGATTCGTCGTCGCAACGCCTACGAGCTGGACGACACGACACCGACTGGCCAGGTCCTGCGCGAAAGCGTGGCCGCCCAGGAGGTCCTTCGCATCGCGGTCGAGGCCAGTGATTTCGAGCGGGTTCGTGCCTCAAACCACGCTGCGGCTGGGTTACGGGCCCGGGGCGGGGCGCCTGGGGTCGGGACTGCGTTGGAAGGGCCGGTCGCCCGGCTGCACTCCGGTCCAGCCCGGACGGCGTCGGGCATCGGCCTCGCACTGGCCTGGCACGGTGCCGGCTTCACCGGCTCCGGTGAGGTACACATCGGTTCCGTGGCGTCCGTCGAGCTGACCGCGGAGGGGCGCGTTCGCGTTCTCATTGGCTCGACCGAGATGGGGCAGGGGACCAACACCATCTTCCCGCTGATGGTGGCCGGCGAGCTCGGGATCGTCGCCGATCTCGTGGACATGGCGCCCGTCGATACCGCGTTCGTGCCGGATAGTGGCCCGACGGTCGCCAGCCGGACTGCGATGGTGGTCGGTGGTTTGTGCATCAATGCAGCCCGGCGGCTCCGCGCCGAGGTCGAAGCACGCCACGAGGGCAAGCCATTCTCCGAGGTCTACATCGCGGACGCGGTGACACACGGGGCGACGCGGATCGACCAGCGCTTTGAGCCGTACCCGGGCGTCACCTTCGACGACGCCACCTATCGGGGAGACGCATATCCCGCGTTCGGCTGGGCCGCCTGCGTCGTGTCGGTCGAGGTTGATCTCGATACCGCGGAGGTGTCGGTCCGCGACGTGGTCGCGGTGGACGACGTCGGCCGGGTCCTGCACCCGATCCTGTGCGAGGGACAGGTCGAGGGCGGAACGCTGCAGGCGATCGGTTACGCGACGATCGAGGAGATCAAGCTCGACAATGGGCGGTATCTGAACGACCGTCTGGCGACCTACCTCATTCCGACGGCGCTCGACGCCCCCCGGATGAAGACGCTCCTCGTCGAGGCACCGTTCAGCGGGGCGCCGCACGGGGCAAAGGGGGTCGGCGAGCTGCCGATGGACGTCGGCGCGCCCGCCGTGATCGCCGCCATCCACGATGCGGTCGGGGCGTGGGTGACCGAACTCCCGGCGACCCCGGAGCGGATCTTCGCGGCGCTCGATGCCGATGCCGGTGCGCCGGACGGCCCAGCCCGGAGCATCGCATGAGCGCCATCCGGTTTCTCGTCAACGGCGCGCCAGCCGAGGTGGACGTCTCCGGTATGCGACGGCTCCTCGACGTCCTTCGCGAGGACCTCGGCCTGACGGGAACCAAGGAGGGTTGCGGGGAAGGCGAGTGCGGCGCCTGTTCGGTTCTGCTCGATGGCGACCTCGTGGATGCGTGCCTCGTCCCGATCTGCCAGGTAGACGGTCGAATCGTCCGGACGGTCGAAGGTCTGTCCGTGACGGCACGCGAGCCCGGCGGGCTGGATGTCCTCCAGGAGGCCTTTCTGCAGTTCGGGGCTGCCCAGTGCGGGATCTGCACGCCGGGCATGCTGATGGCCGCCCGCGCCTACCTGGATGCCGGGGGCGGCCCCGATCCCGACGCGATCCGGGAGGGTATTGCCGGCAACCTGTGCCGCTGCACGGGGTATCAGAAGATCGTTGATGCAATCGCGGCCGTGGCGGCCGGAGAGGTGGCGTGATGAGCGACGAGACGGATGCGGCGCCGGGCGACGAGGAGCCCGGGCTCGTCCCGGCCGACGGATCCGACACGGCTCGTGAGGGCGCGACCCGGGCGCCCGCAGAGCTGATCATGGCGATGTCCCCGCGCCAGATCCTCGGCGGCTTTGCCCTCATGGCCGCGCTGATCTTGGTGCTGCGCCGCCGGATCCGCGGGCGAGACTGACCGGTGCCCATGGAGCCGCCGATCGCGACGCCTGCCGATCTCGCCGCCGCCTACGCGCTGCTGGCAGCATCCCGGCACACGCCGATTGCCGGCGGAACGGATGTGATGGTCCGGCTGACCGGCGAGATCGGTGAGCCGCCTGAACGCCTCATGGATGTGTCCCGCCTGCGCGAACTCATGGGCATCGTGCGGGACGAAGGGTCCTTGGTCCTCGGTGCCCGGACGACGTATGCCGAGATCCGCGCCAGCACCGAGTGCCGGATACACCTCCCCGCGCTCGTCGAAGCGGCGGCGACGGTCGGCGCGGCCCAGATCCAGAATCGCGGGACGCTGGGCGGCAACATCGCCAATGCGTCGCCCGCGGGCGACACGCTCCCGGTCCTGCTGGCCACCGACGCGGAGATCGTGGTCGGAAGTGTCCGCGGCGAGCGCACGGTCCTGGCGTCCGAGTTCTTCCCCGCCTACCGGCAGACCGCCCTTGCCGAGGATGA
The DNA here is from genome assembly GCA_039933375.1 of Chloroflexota bacterium. Lineage (GTDB taxonomy): Bacteria > Chloroflexota > Limnocylindria > Limnocylindrales > CSP1-4 > UBA5189. The sequence goes on along the minus strand of JBDTOF010000170.1, from coordinate 17,465 downwards.
GCTGATCATCCGCATCCGCATTCCGCTGCCCGCCGGCCGGCAGGTGCGCTTTCGCAAGGTGGGAACCCGCCGGGCGCAGGCCATCTCGAAGGTCGTCATGAGCGTGGCCTGGGGGCCCGAGGGAGACTCGTGGGCCGACGTGCGCGTGGCGCTCGGGTCGGTGGCCGCAACGCCGATCCGTGCGCTTCGGACCGAACGAGTCCTCGAAGGGAGGCCCCCGACTCCAGAAGTTGCTGGTGAGGCCGCCGAGACCCTGGCCGACGAACTGCACCCGATCGATGACGTGCGCTCAACGGCCGAGTATCGTCGGAGGGTTTCCGCGAGGATCCTCCATCGGATGCTCCGCGAAGCCGGCGGGTGGTGACCGGGCCGCTCGATCTGACGCTCCTGAATGCGGCCGAGCCGTCCGCCTATTCCGCGACACTCGCCCCGCTGTTCGAGGGAGCGCCCCGATTCCTCTCCCATCTGGCCGCGGGTCGCCCCGATCCCGACTGGCCATCCCTGTTCATTCGTGCGAGGACGATTGCGCATGCAATGTCGGAGGTCGAACGGATCGAGCTGATCAACGCGCACCCACGCCTCGGCGCTCCACCCGAGGCAGTCTCGTCACTCTCTTTCCGGGAGCAGGGATACGACCGCGAGCCACCGGCGGGCGCCCGTACCGTCGCGGCCGAGCTCGATCGCCTGAACGCAGCCTACGAGGCCCGCTTCGGCTTCCGGTACTGTGTGTACGTGGCCGGTCGATCGCGTGCGGCCCTGTTGCCGGAGATGGCCGCGTCTCTCGAGGCCGACCGGGAACCTGAGATGCGACGGGCCCTGGATGCGGTCATCGACATCGCTGCGGCTCGCTGGTCGATCATGAGCGGGCCAGGATGAACCAGGAGGGTGGCGTGTTCGAGCTCGGAGCCAATCGCTACGGAAAATCGCGGATCCGCCTGGTCACGGTTCGTCGGGATCCGGACCGCCACTTGCTGCGCGACCTCACGGTCGACGTCTCACTCGAGGGCGACTTCACAGCCGCCCATGTCGATGGCGACAACGCCAACCTCATCGCCACCGACACGATGAAGAACACGGTCTATGCGTTCGCCCGGGACAACCTCGATGGCACCGTGGAGTCATTCGGGCTCGAGGTCGCGCGCCACTTCGCCGCCTATTCGCAGGTCGACCGTGCCACCCTCACACTGCGCGAGCACGGCTGGACCCGCATTCCGCTGGCGACCGCATCCGCGCCGGATGCGTTCACCCGGGATGGCGATTTCACCCGTGTCTCCGTGGTCGCAGCCACGAAAACGGGTGCCTCGGTCGAGGCGGGCATCGAGGACCTGACGGTCATGAAGACCACGAAGTCGGCCTTCACCGGGTTCGAACGGGACGCCTGGACGACCCTGGGCGACGCCGAGGATCGGATCATGGCCACGAAGATCACGGCGCTGTGGGGCTACGGCGAGACAGCCGCCGAGCCGGGCTTCGACTTCGATGCGGCCTTCGACCGGTCGCACAGCACACTCTTGACGGTCCTGGCCGAGCACTTCAGCCCCTCGGTCCAGGCGTCGATCTGGATCATGGCCTCAGCGATGCTGGAGGCAGAGCCGACAATCGACTGGGTCCGTATGGTCCTGCCGAACCTCCACCACTGGACCGTGGACCTCGCTCCGTTTGGCCTCGACAATCCGGCCAGCGTGTATGTCTCAACGAGCGAGCCATTCGGCCTGATCGACGCAACGGTTCGACGGAGCAGCTGAGCTCGATGCCGCTCGACATCCGCGCTGCGCCCGTACCCGGGAGCGAGGCTGTCCTGACGCCCGGAGCGCTGGCGTTTATCGCGGAACTCGAGCGGGAATTCCGGGTTCGACGGGCCGAGCTGCTGATACAACGAACCGCGCGAATGGCGGAACTGCGCGGCGGTGCGGCGCTCGACTTTCCGGCCGCCACGGCATGGATCCGGCGCGATGCGTCGTGGCGAGTTGCGGACACGCCGCCGGACCTCCTTGACCGACGGGTCGAGATCACCGGACCCGCGGAGCCCAAGATGATGATCAACGCGCTGAACTCGGGCGCGCGCGTCTTCATGGCGGACCTCGAGGATGCCCTCTCGCCCACGTGGGCGAACCTCGTCGGCGGGCAGGCGGCACTCCAGTCGGCCGTGCGAGGGACCCTCGAGTTCACGTCGCCGGAGGGCAAGGAATACCGGGTCGGAGCGGCGCCGGCCGTCCTCGTGGTTCGGCCTCGTGGCTGGCACCTGGTTGAGCGTCATGTCCTGATTGATGGCGCGCCGATGTCAGCGAGCCTGTTCGACGCGGGCCTGTACCTGTTCCATAACGCCGCGGAGCGAATCGCCCGCGGGACGGGGCCCTACTTCTACCTGCCGAAACTACAGTCACACCTCGAGGCCCGGCTCTGGAATGACGTCTTCGTCTGGGCCCAGGCCGCGCTCGACATTCCGAGGGGCTCGATCCGGGCGACCGTCCTGATCGAGACCATCCACGCCGCGTTCGAGATGGACGAGATCCTGTGGGAGCTTCGCGAGCACGCCTCAGGGCTCAACGCGGGGCGCTGGGATTACCTGTTCTCCTGCATCAAGACCGTGAGTCGTGACGAGCGGCACGTGCTGCCCGATCGATCCGAGCTGACGATGACGGTCCCGTTCATGCGTGCCTATACAGAGCTCCTCGTCAGGACCTGCCACGCCCGCGGCGCCCACGCGATCGGCGGCATGGCCGCCTTCATCCCGTCACGTCGGGACGAGGCGGTCAACGCCACGGCCATGGCCCGTGTTCAAGAAGACAAGGAGCGCGAGTCGAGCGATGGCTTCGACGGCACGTGGGTCGCGCATCCGGACCTCGTGCCACTCGCCACCGAGGTCTTCGATCGCGTCCTCGGCTCCGCTCCCGATCAGCGGGACCGACTGCGGGACGATGTCGATGTGAGTGCCGCCCAGTTGGCCGACATCCGGGTCGCCGGGGGCCGAATCACCGAGGCGGGCGTTCGGTCGAACATCTCGGTTGCGCTTCAGTACCTCGATTCGTGGCTATCCGGGAACGGTGCAGCGGCCATCAACAACCTGATGGAGGACGCGGCGACGGCCGAGATCGCGCGGTCGCAGCTCTGGCAGTGGCGGGCGACCGGTGCTCGGCTGGATGACGGCACCAGCTTCGACGCCGCCCGATACATGGCGCTGAGGGCCGGGATCGAGGCCGAGCTGGTTGGCGGCAGTCAGCGCCTCGGAGACGCGGTCACCCTGCTCGATCGCCTGGTGCTTGCCGATGAGGCCGCGGAATTCCTGACCATCGATGCCTACCCGCTCCTGGACGACAATCCGGGTCCGGAGGTCAGCCATGCTCGGTGACGCCACGTTCCGTGGCGTCGAGCTCTTCACGGCAACGCTCGGCGTGGCCGCGATCCTGGCGCTGATCTCGCGACGGTTCGGTTTTCCGTACACGGTGGCCCTGGTTCTGTTCGGACTGGGTATTGCCGCCTTCGCGCCCGTGACACCGTTCGAGATCACGCCCGAGCTCGTGCTGGTGGTGCTCCTCCCGGCGCTGGTCTTCGAAGCCGCCTATCAGACTGACTTCGGTCATCTCAAGGCGACGAGCGTGGGTATCGCCCTGCTGGCCATTCCCGGCGTCCTGATCTCAGCGGCGGTCGTGGCCGTCGTGCTGCACCTCGCGACCGGGCTGGCACTGGACATCGCCTTCGTGATCGGGGCCATGGTCTCGGCAACCGACCCGGTCGCGGTGGTCGCGACATTCCGTCAACTCGGCGCGCCGCGAGCCCTGACCACACTCGTCGAGGGGGAGAGCCTCTTCAACGACGGTACTGCCATCGTCATCTTTTCGATTGCCCTGCGTGCCGTTGAAACGAGGGTGTCGATCGAGGAGGCGGTCGCCGGCTTCACCGCCACCGTCTTCTTCAGTGTCCTGCTCGGGGGCATCACCGGCTTTGTCGCGTCGCGCGTTGTCGCCCGAGTCAACGACCACCTGATCGAGACGACGATCTCTCTGCTGGTCGCGTATGGGACCTACATCGTGGCCGACCTGCTGCACGAGTCGGGTGTCATCGCCACGGTCGTTGCGGGCGTCACCCTCGGGACATATGGCCGCCGGATCGGCATGAGCGCCCGGACCCAGGAAGCGCTCGATACCGTCTGGGAGTTCCTTGCCTTCATCCTCACCGCGATCGTCTTCCTCCTGGTTGGCCTGGCCATTACCATCGGCGGCCTCGTCGAGGCAGCAGTTCCGATCATGTGGGGCATTGCAGCCGTTCTGGTCGGGAGAGCAATCGTCATCTATGGGCTTCTTGGCGGCACCTCCCGCATCGTGGGGGTCCATCGGAGTGGCCTGCGCCGCGGCTGGCTGCACGTGCTCTTCTGGTCGGGGCTGCGGGGTGCCGTGGCCGTGGCGCTCGCGCTGTCCCTGCCGGCGGACTTCCCGCAACGCTCAATGGTCCAGAGCGTGGTGTTCGGGATCACCCTCTTCACCTTGATCGCCCAGGGCGGCAGCATCGGCTGGGTGGTCCGACGTGCGCTTGGGCCGCATCCGGCGCCTCCAGGTGACGAACCGGGCGTTGTCAGCGCCGAGCCCTGAAATGGCGGGGTTCAGTCGCCGGCACCGTCGCGTTCGATGAATTGACCGTATCCGCGGCGGCCTACGAAGGCGCCGTTCTGGATGACCGCTCGACCCCGGACGAAGACGGATCGGACGGCGCCCCGGACCTCGAGGCCCTCGTACGGGGTGTAGTCGCTCGTGTGATGAAGCCCGGACGCGTGGATCGTGCGCCGGGCTGCCGGGTCGAAGAGCACGAGATCCGCGTCGAGGCCAACCTCGATGGCACCTTTGCGACGCAGCCCGAACCGCCGAGCCGGCGTAGTGGACAGGACGTCCACCAGGCGCTCGATGGTCAATCGCCCGGTCGGTACGCCCAGGCTGTAGGCGACGGCCAGCAGCGTTTCGATTCCCGGGGCGCCGTTGCTGATCCGGTCAAACGGAATTCCCCGGACGGCATCTGCCTTCTCGACCGCAGCCCGATCGGGGACATGATCGGTGGCGATCAGGTCGAGGTCACCGGCCGCGAGGCCGTTCCACATCGCGTCGACGTCGGCACCCGAGCGGAGGGGCGGCGAAATGATCACCTTGGCCACCTCGAGGGGATCATCGGCCTCGTATCGAGCGCCTGTGAGGGCAAGGTAATGCGGGCAGGTTTCGGCGGATACTCGGACCCCAAGGCGCTTCGCTTCGCGCACGTGGCGCAGCGCGTCCGCTGACGACAGGTGGACCACGTGGACCGGGGCGCCGGCCGCCCTGGCAAAGGCCATCGCCCGGGCCGTCGCGACGCCCTCCGCGTACGACGGACGCGAGCTGGCGTGAAAGCGTGGCGCGGTCTCGTTGCGCGCCAGCGACGAGGCAACGGCCGCATCGATGATGACGGGGTCCTCGCAGTGCAGCTGGAGCATCCCACCGCGACCGGCCAGGACACCCATCGCCTCGAAGATCCGGGAGTCGTCGAGGCGAAAGTCGAAGACCATGAACGCCTTGGCGGTCGAGACGCCGGCATCGACCATCGCCGGAAGCTCTGCCACGGGATCATCCATCCGGCCCGAGATGGCGAGGCTCACGGCGTAGTCCACGGCGCTGTCCTGGTCCGTCCTGGCGCGCCACTCCACGAGGCCGGCGAGGAGGGACCGCTCGGCCGCCGGCGATGAGCCCGTCCCGGGATTGTTGAACGCGAGGAAGCTCGTCGTTCCGCCGAACGCGGCCGCGGCCGAGTCCTGGAAGAACCGGTCCGGCTCGGCGTCGCTCGCGACCCGGGTGTGGGTGTGGACGTCGACGATGCCCGGCAGGACCAGCAGGCCGGATGCATCGATGGTCTCGTCGGCTCTTTCTTGGAGCCCGCGCAAATCGCCGACTGTCGTGATGCGACCGCCATCAATGGCGACGTCGGCGACTCGTGATCCGGTCGCGGTCACGATCGTGCCGCCTCGAACGAGGAGGTCGGTCACTCGACCTCTTCGATCCGGATTCGCTGGGCGCCGTCCCAGAGCGTTCGTCGGCCAACCTCGCGCAGTCGGTCCTGCCAGCCGTCATCGGGCTCGAGCGATGCAAAGTGGTTGGCCGCCAGCTGCCCGACCTTGGAGGCTGTGGCGCACGCGCCGTAGGGAAAGAAGATCTCGCATTCGCTGATGCCGCCGGGGTACATCGCGAGCATCCCGGGTGACGGATGAGAGGTGTGGTTCTCGTAGTCGATCCCCGGTCGAAAGTCACCGTAGGGAATCCAGGTGGATTCGCCCGACCAACGGCAATGAATGAGCTGGGTCGCGATCGGCAGCATCCGTCGAACGGCCTCGATGGTCTGCGGTGCGGCGGATTCCCACCGGGCGCTAAAGTGAAGGTCGTCGCCGACCGTGATCCGAAGATTTCCCATGTCCGGAGGATACGTGGCCAACAGCGGTCCGGGAACACCCAACATGGAGGGCGCGGCGTCCTCGACGCCGACGATCTCGACGCACGTCCTCGACGTCGCGAGCGGCATGCCAGCGAGCGGCATTCACGTCAGCCTGTACAAACTTGGCGAGGACGATCGACCGATCCGCCTGACGCAGGCCCTGACGGACGGGGATGGCCGGATCCGTGACCTGCTCGAGCGGCCGATGTCGCCCGGTGTCTACCGACTTGAGTTCAACGTTGCGGGCGCGCCGGGCGAGGACGCCGCGGATCCGTTCTTCCGGAAGACGAGCGTCGACCTGCGGATCGTGGATACGAGCCGCTCGTACCACGTGCCGCTTCTTCTGGCGCCGTACTCGCTGACGATCTACCGGGGGAGCTAGCGAGTTTCTGTTCGTATGTCCTAGCGGGTAGCCGCGGGCACCCTCCCGGAATGTGATGCCCTTCGAGGTAATACGAAGGGAGACGCGGCGGCCGTGACAAGGTGGCCATGCCACGGCGGCTGTGACACGCTAGCTGTCACAAGCGACACCGAGGATGTGCGCATGGAAGCCCGCATCGTCTCGCTGCCGACTCGCGCGGACCCGTCCATCCGCGTGGAAGCGGATCGAATCCTCGTGGACCGCCTCACTCTCGTCGATCCTGCCCTGGCTGCCTGGCTTCATGCTCAACCCGCCGAAGACCACGGCGTCGTCATTGAGCGAGCCCTTCGCATCGGGTTGACGGCGCTCCAGAGCGTTGGCGTGACGATGAACCTCGATGCGGTGCGCTCCGAGTTCGACCGATTCACCGAGCAGAGCCGGGTGGCCAACGAGCGGGCTGCGGAAGCCCTCGAGCAGGTTCTTCGGGCCAACTTCGCTGACGGCGATGGTCGCCTCCCGCGGACGCTGGAGACGTTCCTCGGCGACCGCGGCAAGCTGCAGTCCATGGTGGATGAGCTGTTCGATCCGAAGCGGCGCGACTCGGCCATCGGGCGCATCTCATCGATGCTCGATACGTACTTCGATGGGGACGCCTCGCGACTGGCGACGCTCCTCGATCCCACCCGCCTGGGATCCCCGCTCCACCAGTTCCGCACGGAGGTCGCCGCCGGCTTCAAGGGGCTCGAGGAGAAGCTCGTGGCCCTCGAGGCGGCCACGGCGGCCCGGGCTGGTGAGCGAGCGAAGTCCTCGGCCAAGGGCGGTGACTTTGAGGACCTTCTCGAAGAACTGCTCGGGGACATCGCCCGAGGTGCGAACGACCTCGTTGAGCGAACCGGGACCGACGCGGGTGATGCTGGCCGCTCGAAGAAGGGCGACTTCGTGATCACCCTGGACCCTGCCCTGACGAAGGGCGCAGACCTCCGCGTCGTGATCGAGGCCAAGGACCGCAGGATCTCCGGGCGCGAGATGCGAGACGAGCTCCGCGAGGCACGGCTGAACCGCGACGCCGCGGTCGGGCTCGTCGTGTTCACCCCGAGTCACGCCCCTGCAGGCATCGCGCCGTTCGATGTCCGGGCCGGCGATGTCTACTGCGTCATCGATCCGGCCGACCCCGATGTGGCCACGTTGGAAGCGGCCGTTCGGCTAGCCCGTCTCCTCGCCCTGACGAGCCTCCGCGAGCACGAGGCCGAGGTCGATGCCGCCGCCCTCGGCGAGGCGCTGACCGCCATCCGCGAGCAACTCGAGACCATCAGGGCGATGAAGGTGCAGCTGACCTCGATCGGCTCCACGGCCGGCCAGGTCGCAGCGGGCCTCGATCGTATGCGCGAGGGCATCCTGGCTCAGATCGTTCGCGCGGAACGGGAACTCGTCGCGGTCGCGAGCTGAGTCCGGGCGCTGGAGGGGTTGCGGCTCGATGGTATGGTCTCGTACCCGACTCCCCGGGATCCTGGAGTCGAGCACGAGGGCATGTCATGGCACGCGCGATGTGGAAAGGGGCCATTCAGTTCGGCCTCGTCACCATCCCGATCAAGTTGTACCTGGCCACGGAGTCACGGGCTGGCGTGAGCTTCAACATGCTTCACGCTCCCGACCTTTCGCGGATCCAGATGAAGGTCTACTGCCCGGTCGAGGACGAGGTGATCTCCCGATCGGACACGGTCAAGGGGTTCGAATACGCGCCGGGCCAGTACGTCGTCCTCACCGATGAAGACCTCGAATCGCTCCCGCTGAAGACCATCCGGTCCATCGAGATCGAGCAATTCGTCGAGACTTCCGAGGCCGAGACGCACACGAGGTTCGTCAAGCAGGCCTACTACATCGAGCCCGACAAGATCGGTCGCAAGGCGTTCGCGCTCCTGAAGTCCGTGCTGATGGACAAAGGTTTGACGGCGATCTGCAAGATCGTGATCAAGGATCGTGAAGCGCTCGCGGCGCTCAACCCGTTCGAGAACACGATGCTCCTGTCGACGCTCTACTGGCCCGACGAGATCCGGGCCCTGAAAGAACTCGATCTGGACGATGAGGCACCCGTGTTCAAGCCTGCCGAGAAGGTCATGGCGGAACAGCTCATCGGTGCGATGACCGGCGAATTCGACCCGATGCAATACCGCGACGAATACCGGACGGCGCTGATGCAGATCATCGAGTCCAAGGTCGAGGGTCGCGAGTTCGCTGCGGCACCCGAGGTGGAGGAGAGCTCGAACCTAATCGACCTGATGGCCGCGCTCAAGGCCAGCGTGAAAGCCGCCACCAGCGCGCGCGCTGCCGCCTCGCCCGCTCCCACATCCGTGACCGACGCGAAGGCACGAAAGGCCGGCGCAAAGACCGGAAAGGCAGCGTCCGCCGATGAGGCGAGGCCGGCGCGGCGTCGCAAGAGCGCCTGACGCCGCCACGTTCGGTCCCGCCGGCCATGCCGCTCGACGACTATCGGCGCAAGCGCAACTTCACGAAGACGCCCGAGCCGGCAGGCGCCGTTGCCGTCGATGCCACGGCAAGCGGCCGCTTCGTGGTTCAGCGCCACCGGGCCACGCGGCTCCACTACGACTTCCGCCTCGAGATCGGAGGCGTACTCGTGTCATGGGCCGTGCCGAAGGGGCCAAGCCTGGACCCCGGCGCGCGACGCATGGCGATACACGTCGAAGATCACCCGATCGAGTACCTCGATTTCGAGGGCGTGATCCCGAGGCAGCAATACGGGGCGGGCGACGTCATCGTCTGGGATTGGGGAACCTGGACTGCTGAAGCCGAGACGCCCGATGGGGCGCGTGCCGTTCCGGACGGCGAGCTCAAGTTCCACCTCGATGGCCACAAGCTCCACGGTCGGTTCACGATCGTCCGGACCAGCGGGCGGCGTGGCCAGGTTGATGACGACGGGGCCGAGCAATGGCTGTTGATCCACAAGAAGGACGAGGCCGCGGTTCCGGGCTGGGACGCCGAGGATCATCCACAAAGCGTGAAATCGGGCCGGACCAACGACGAGGTTCGCGACCAGCGCGACGCGCTCTGGGTCAGCGATGCGCCCGCGGCCGTCGCGCAGATTGACCTCTCGGCTGCGATCGAGGGCCCGCTTCCACGCTTCATCGAGCCGATGGCGGCCACGCTGGCTGACACGTCGTTCAGCCACGACGACTGGTTGTTCGAGGTCAAGTGGGACGGCTATCGTCTCCAGGCGGTCATCGACGACAACAAGGTCCGGACCTTCACCCGAAACGGCAAGGATGGCGAGACGTTTTTCCCGAAGCTCCTTGCGCCGCCAACCTGGATCCACGCGCGCCAGGCGATCGTGGATGGCGAGGTCGTGGCCATCAACGATGCCGGCCTGCCCGACTTCGGCCTGCTCCAGGAGCGGCTGGGCGGGAAGGCAGCGCCGCGCGAGGGAGCGGCCGTCGGGTCGTTGGTATACCAGGCATTTGACCTGCTCTACCTCGATGGTCGGTCGCTGCTCACCGTCCCGCTTCAGGATCGCAAGCGCCTCCTTCAGTCGGTGCTCCGCGAGGATCGCCGGGTCCGCTACTCCGGCCACGTCGAGCGCGAGGGCGTCGCCTTTCTCGAGGCCGTCTCTGCCCAGCAGCTCGAAGGCGCGATCGCCAAGCATCGGCGCTCCGTGTACGAACCCGGGACGCGCTCGAGATCGTGGCTGAAGCTGAAGGTCCGCCCCGAGCAGGAGCTCGTGGTGGGTGGCTGGACGCCGGGCGCGGGCAACGCGAAGGACCTGGGCGCCCTGGTCGTCGGGTACTACGAGGGCGTCGGAGACACACCCGCGACACCGCCCCGGCTCCACTTCGCCGGAAAGATCGGATCGGGCTTCAGCGCCCATGCACGGGCTGATCTTCGGCGGCGCCTGGTTGAGCTCGCGGCGGACGAGGCGCCATTCGATCCGCCGCCACCGCGCGATCACCGCGGCCGGTGGGGAGGCGACCTCGTTGACGTGACCTGGGTTCGGCCCGAGCTGGTCATTCGCGCCGAGCTCGGTGGCTGGAGTCGGGACGGGATTGTGCGCCAGGGGGCGTTCAAGGGGATCGAGGAAGGCCGGGATGCGCTCGGCGTGGTCCGTGAGCAGGCCGTTGCGACCAGCAAGACGGTTCGCTTGGTCGAGGCCGGGACCGCCGCCAGCATCGGCGATCCACAGCGGGCGGAGCAGGTGCGCCAGGTCGAGTCCCCGCCCCACATCCAGCACCCGCGCCAGGTCGAGCCCGCGCACGTGCATCCCTGGGCGGCGACCGACGCCGAGCTGGACTCGCTCGAGCGTCTCGGCCGCGAGGGCGTCTGGCAGGTCGGCGGCGTGGAGCTGAAGCTGACGAACCTCGACAAGGCGATCTTCGAGCCGCTCGCCGACGATCCCGCCGGGCCGATCACCAAACGCGAGCTGGTCCGCTACTTCTCCCTCATCGCGCCTCACATGCTCCCGCACCTCGCGGAGCGGCCCCTCAACCTCCATCGGTTCCCCGACGGAGCCAGCAAGCCCGGGTTCTGGCAGAAGGACCTGCGGCCGACGGATCCGGGTTGGCTGCGACGGTGGCGCGAGGTGGGCGTCGAAGCGCGCGAGGCGAACGAACACGTCGTGGCAGATGGCGTGGCTACGCTCGCCTGGCTCGCCAACCAGGCGGCCTTCGAGGTCCACGCCTGGACGTCCCGGCTGGATGCCCCCTATCGACCGACGTTCGCCCTGATCGACATCGACCCCGGTACGGCCACGACCTGGGACGAGACACTGGTCCTGGCGCGCCTGTATCGGACCGCCCTCGAGCACCTCGGCGTGCGCGGGTACCCGAAGGTGACGGGCCAGCGCGGGATCCAGGTCTGGGTCCCGATCGTGCCTCGCTACGATCACGGCCAGACCACGGACTGGGTCGAGAAGCTGTCCCGTGCCGTTGCTGCCACGGTCCCGGATCTCGTGTCCTGGGAATGGGCCAAGGGCGCGAGGGCCGGCAAGGCGCGCCTCGACTACACCCAGAACGCGGCGATCAAGACCCTCGTCGCACCGTATGCGGTCCGCCCGGCACCCGGGGCCCCGGTATCGGCGCCGATCGCCTGGGACGAGCTCGAGGATCCGGCGCTGCGGCCAGATCGGTGGACGATCCGTACAATGCAGGCACGCGTCGAGGCGGTCGGGGATCTGTTCGCAGGGGCCCAGTCAGACCTCCAGGAGTTGCCGCCGGTCTGATCGCGACCTGGCACACCAGGCGCTGTCGGGCCCTCGAACCAGTCAGGAGAACGATGCGCCAGATCGACGTCTGCCCAGGCGGCTCAAGGCAGCGCCTCCCGTGACCTCCTCTGGCAATGCCCTTGCGACACGCGGACTGCGCAAGAGCTATGGCCGCCGGCTCGCCCTCGATGGCCTGGACCTGACCGTGCCGACCGGCGTGGTCTATGGCTTCCTGGGTCCGAATGGTGCCGGCAAGACCACGACGATGCGCGTGCTGACCGGGCTCCTGCACCCCGATGCCGGAACGGTCGAGATCCTCGGCAGCCCATACAGCCGACGTGATCGGCATCGCCTCTTCAGCGTCGGGGCGCTCGTCGAGACCCCGACGTTCTACCCATACCTCTCGGGCCGGGACAACCTGCGGGCGCTGGCGGCAAGTGGCCCGCCCTCGCACCGACCGATCGACGAAGTCCTCGAGATCGTGGGTCTGCGAGATCGGGCCCGTGACAAGGTGTCCCGGTACTCCCTGGGCATGAAGCAGCGGCTTGGTATCGCTGGAGCACTGCTCAACGATCCGACGCTGCTGCTCCTCGATGAGCCGGCCAACGGCCTCGATCCGGCCGGCATCGTGGCCATGCGGGAGATGCTCCGGCACCTCGCCTCGGTCGGCAAGACCGTGTTCGTGTCGAGCCATCTCCTCGCCGAGGTCCAGCAGATGGCCGACATTGTCGGGATCATCGCTGCGGGCAAGCTGGTCCGGGAAGGCTCGATGCGCGAGCTCCTGGCCGTCGAAGGCAACATCCGCGTGCGCGTCGCACCGGGTGAGGTGGCCACCGCCGTCGAGATCCTGTCCCGCGTAACGGACCCGGCTCACGTGTCCGTCATGGCCGACGACCCTGGCTGGATCAGCGTTCAGACGGCCCCCGCCCGATCGCCCGAGGTCAACCGGGCGCTCGCACAGTCCGGTGTCTATGCATCGGAACTGACATCGGGCAACGATCTCGAGGACCTCTTCCTGGCCTTGACCGATACCGGCGTCGCAGACCCGGACGGTACGTTCGCCAGGCCGGTCCGACCTGCGGCCTCCGGCGACCAGGGACGGACCGGGTCATGAGGCTCTTCCTCTCGAGCCTCCAAAAGCTAACCCCCAGGATGGCCACGTTGCTGACCTTCGGGCTCCTTGCTGGTCTCCTGGTGCTGATCGATCTGGCCGTCGCAACGACCCGCGGCGGCGAGGGACGGGGAGCTCGTACCGCGCTCGCACTGATCACGTTCCCTGGCGCCTATGACCAGATCCTGCGGTTCATTCTTGGCCTCGGCGGCCTGTTCGCGGTCACGTACGGGGCCGCGATTGCCGGGTCCGAGTGGACGTGGGGCACGCTCAAGTCTGCGGTGGCTCGGGGTGAGAGTCGGAGCCGGTACGTCCTGTCCACGTTCGCGGCGGTTGCCGTCGTCCTGGCGGCGGGGCTCCTGTTCGCCTTCATCGTCGGCGTCGCCGGGGCCGTCGCCGGGGCCAAGATCGCCTCGGTCAGTATCGATGGCATCACCGACTCGTCGGTCCTCGACAAGTTGCCCGACCACTTTGCCCGGGGCTGGGTGGCGATCACGATGACGGCGTCGGTCGGATTCGCCATTGCGACCCTGGCTCGGAGCCAGCTGGCGGGCATCGGCGCCGGGATTGCCTTGTACTTCGGCGAAGCCTTCGCCAGCATCTTCCTGCCCGATATCGTCCAGTACCTGCCGTTCGACCTCGCCAACACGGCGGTCGGTGCGGGTGGGGGGTTTGGGCCGCCGGGCGCCGCCGGCGAGACGATGTCCGCGGACACCGCACTCCTGTTCGTGCTGGTCTGGCTGGTTGGCTCGCTCATCGCGGCGGCGGGCTTCACCGAGCGGGCCGAGATCACGGGATGAACACTCGACCGTGAGTCAAGTCCATCAGCGACGTGCGGCGATCGCCGAGTTCCGTGGCTGGCGGGCGCTCCGCCACCGGAACTACCGGCTGTTCTTCTTTGGGCAGCTCATCTCACTCGTCGGGTCCTGGATGCAGTCCGTGGCCCAGGGCTGGCTTGTCCTGCAGTTGACCGGTGACCCGTTCTGGCTCGGCGTGACGTTCGCTGCGCAATTCGCGCCGGTCCTGCTGCTCGGGCTGTTCGGGGGCGTTATCGCTGATGGCCTGCCGAAACGCCGGACGTTGATTGCAACGCAGACGGCGTCGATGCTGCTCGCGCTCCTGTTGTTCGTCCTGGCGGTGACAAACGTCGTCACGGTCGCACACGTCATCGTGATCGGCCTCGTGCTCGGCGTGGTGAACGCCGTGGATATGCCGACCCGCCAGTCGTTCGCGGTCGAGATGGTCGGGCGCGATGACGTCGGTAACGCGGTCGCGCTCAATTCGGCCGTCTTCAACGGGGCACGGATCGTCGGCCCGGCAGTCGCAGGGCTGGCGATCGGCGCGGCAGGCGTGTCGTCGGCGTTCCTGATCAACGGCCTGAGCTTTCTCGCGGTCATCGTTGCCTACCTCCGCATGTCGGACGCCGACCTTCTCGGCTCCCCACCACCGCCGCGTCCGACGACGGCCGCCGCGGTGAAGGTCCAGCTCCGGGAGGGGTTGTCTTACGTCCGCTCGACGCCGACGGTCCTGGCACCGATCGTCGTGGTCGGACTCGTCGCGACGTTCGCCATGAACTTCAATGTCCTCATCCCGCCGCTCGCCAAGGACGTCCTCCAGGTCGGAGCGACCGGGTTCGGGTTTCTGATGGCCGCCAGCGGGGTCGGGTCACTACTGGCCGCCCTGTCCATCGCGTTCGCACGTCGGAACCGGATCGCGCTGCTGGGGCTCGGTGCCATCCTGAATGGCGCCGCTCAACTGGTACTCGCCGCGTCTGGATCGCTCGGGCTGTCCATGATCGCCATGTTCGCCGCCGGGCTTGGGGCGATCGCAATGGCGGCGACGGCCAACACCGCAATCCAGCTGACCGTCCCGGATGCGCTCCGCGGGCGTGTCATGAGCGTCTACGCAACGGTCTTCGCCGGCTCCACCCCGGTCGGCGCGCTTGTCGCCGGATTCCTCGCATCGTCGATCGGCGTTCCGCAGGCGATCGCCATCGGGGCGGTGTTGAGCGTGCTGACGGGTGCCGGCGTTCTCGCCTGGTATCGGCGCAGCGGCCGGACGCCCCACCCGGGGCCGGGTGATGGGCCCGCGATGGCACCCGGGACCGGTTTCTAGACCAAGCCCGGTCGGGCTGTGGGCCGTGACACGGTGCCCGTGCCCTACCATCCAGTCATGGCCAGCGACGAGCTCCCGGCGCACCAGCACACGAATCGCCTCGCCGGCGAGACGAGTCCGTACCTGCTCCAGCATGCGCACAACCCGGTCGACTGGTTCCCGTGGGGCCCGGACGCGCTCGCTCGCGCGGCGCTCCTCGATCGGCCGATCTTCCTGTCCATCGGCTACGCCGCCTGCCACTGGTGCCATGTCATGGAACGGGAGTCCTTCGAAGACGAGGTGACCGCGCGCGCCCTGAACGACAATTTCGTCGCGATCAAGGTCGACCGCGAGGAGCGCCCGGATCTCGATCAGCTCTACATGGGAGCGGTGCAGGCGATGACGGGCAGCGGCGGCTGGCCGATGTCGGTCTTCCTGACACCGGAAGGTCGGCCGTTCTATGGCGGGACCTACTTCCCCGACGCGCCTCGGCATGGCCTTCCCAGCTTCCGCCAGGTCCTCGACGGGGTCGCGACCGCGTGGCGAACCGAGCGCAGCCAGATCGAAGCTGCGGGAGCGAAGCTTGTCGGCACTCTCGTCGAGGGGATGAAGTTGCCGCTCGCCGATGGGGTGCCGACGCCGGCACTCCTCGATGCTGCTGTTGCGGCGATTGAGCAGCGCTTCGATCCGCGAACGGGGGGCTGGGGCGCCGCCCCAAAATTCCCGCAGCCGATGACCGTCGAGTTCCTGCTCGGTCGCGCTGCTGCGACGGGAGACGCGCGGGCACTCGCGATGGCACGGCGCACGCTCGATGCGATGGCTGATGGGGGAATCCACGACCAGCTGGGCGGGGGATTCCACCGCTACGCGACCGATGCGAATTGGCTCGTGCCGCACTTCGAGGAGATGCTGTACGACAACGCGCAGCTCGCGCGCGCCTACATTCGGGCCTGGGTCATCGCCGACGAGCCCACCTATCGCGAGGTTGCGATGGGCACGCTCGAGGCAATTCTTCGCGACTTCACCACATCGGACGGCGCATTCGCCGCGAGCCTGGATGCCGACACCGACGGGGAGGAGGGGAGTACCTACACCTGGACGGCGCCTGAAGTCAGGCAAATCCTCGGTGATGCGGCCGCCCTGTTCGCCACGGCGTATGGCGTCACGGACGGCGGTAACTGGGAGGGCCGCTCGATCCTCTCGAGGGTTCGGGGTGACCGCGAGCTGGCAACGCAGTACGGCATGAGCGAGACCGACGTTCGAACGATCCTCGCGTCATCCCGGTCGCACCTGTTGGAGGCTCGGGCCGCACGCCCGCAGCCGGCGCGGGATGCCAAGGCCCTTGCCGCCTGGAACGGGCTGGCGATCGGGGCCCTGGCCGAGGCGGCGCGGGCCCTCGGCCTCCGATCCG
This sequence comes from Chloroflexota bacterium, assembly GCA_039933375.1. GTDB lineage: Bacteria > Chloroflexota > Limnocylindria > Limnocylindrales > CSP1-4 > UBA5189. Next base: position 841 of record JBDTOF010000170.1, on the reverse strand, counting down.
ACGCTCCGTCCCGGGCTGAAGGCGTTCGATACGCCACGATGGCCACTCGAGCCGCCGAGACGGTCCTGGCGGGCCTCTTCCGTGATGGCCGGTTGCGCCGATCCTGGAAGGACGATCGAGCGACTGGCGAGGGCGTTCTCGAGGACTACGCCTGCCTGGCCGAGGGTCTCCTGGCGCTGTACGAGGCCACGTTCGAGGAACGCTGGTTCGTGGCGGCACGTCAGCTGGCGGATCAGATCCTCGACCGATTCACTGACCCGGACGGCGGGTTCTTCGATACCGCCTCGGATCACGAGCGCCTCGTGGCCCGCCCGAAGGACATCCAGGACAACGCCACACCGTCGGGCAACGCGACCGCCACGCTGGTGTTCCTGCGCCTCGCAGCGCTGACCGGCGACCAACGCTATCGAGCCGCGGCAGACGGAGCGATCCGGACCGTTCTGCCGTTGCTGGCCCGCCACCCCACGGCCTTCGCGAAGTGGCTGGCGGCCGTCGACCTGGCGCTCGGCCCTGTCGCCGAGATCGCGATCGTCGGCGACCCGAGCAGTCCTGACACGCGCGAGCTGCTCGCGGCGTTGCTCACCCGGGGAAGCCCGGCTCATGTCGTGGCCCTGTCGCCGGAGCCGGCGAACAGCGCCGTGCCCCTCCTCGAGGGGCGGACGCGGCTGCATGGACGTGCCACCGCGTACGTCTGTTCGGGTTTTGCCTGCCAGGTACCGGTCACTGACGCGGAGGCGCTCGCCGAGCAGCTCCGGGAGTTGCGGGCAGCGGTGTGACGGGCCACCGAACTCCGGACGCGGGATCCCCCGCTGATCGCAGTGCCGTGGCTGCGGTTCGAGCT
>JBDTOF010000169.1:0-7987 GCA_039933375.1 Chloroflexota bacterium | reverse complement strand
TCGTCGCCGTACGTCGATGCCGCGATGCTGAGGTGAGACGCGATGGCTGCGCGGGCCGCGATCGGCTCGCGATCCCGGATGGCCTCATAGGCGGCGCGGTGATACGGCTCGCTCTTCCGCACGATTTCCGGGTCGCCGGCGCTTCGCACCATCAACTCAACGGTCAGCGCCTGAATCGACGCGAACATCGTCTCGATCACCGGATTGTGCGAGGCCGCGACCAGTGCGGCATGGAAGGCGAGGTCGTTACGCACCCGATCGAGCGGGGTTGCGCTGGACTCAAGGCGCTCGACGGCCGCCTTGAGGACCGCCAGGTCGTCGTCGTCCGCACGCGCTGCCGCCAGCGCCGAAGCCTCGGTTTCGAGCATCAGCCTGGTTTCGGACAACTGCCGAGCCGTCGTACCGCGGCGGCGGTATTCCAGGTCCAGGGGCTGGAATCGACGGGGCCCGGTTGCGTTGAGAACGAATGCCCCGCGCCCACGCTCAACGCTGATCAAGCCACGTTCCGTGAGTGATCGGAGCGCTTCGCGAACCATTGGACGGCTCGCCCCGAATTCCATCGCCAGGTGACGTTCGGATGGGAGGCGATCGCCCGCGGCTACTTCGCCGGACAGGACTCGCTCGGCCAGAGACGTCGCGATCGCGTCGCTGGAGTTGCGGGCCGAATCCGCGCTCAGCCCGGCGTGCCGACGCAACGGCTCCGGGCGGCCTGGATGTCCTGACTGGTCGTTCACGGGCTCCATTGCCTCACGGGGTGCACGATTGACTTCACGTTACCGGATGTGACACGATCCAGCGGTGGTCAGACCGGTATGACCAGTCTACGTGAGGGACGATGCGCGGCGCCAGTTCGTGAACGACAAGCAGAGTTCGATCAGCCCCGAGCGCGCCGATCGCCCGTTGGTCCTCGCCCTTGACGTCGGATCCTCGTCAGTGCGCGCGGCGCTGCACGACCGCCAGGGCCGAGCCGTGGCCGGCCACATCGTGCAGGTTCCATACGACTGGGAGGTTGGGCAGGATGGGTCCGTCCGGCTACCCCTTGAAACGCTGCTCAACCTGGTCGGCAACGTGCTCGACGAGATGGCGGCCCTAGCCGGATCGCTGGCGACCGACATCGCGGCCGGCGGCATCTCGTGCTTCTTCCACAGCATCGTCGGCCTGGACAACGGGGGCCTGCCAATCACGCCCGTCCTGTCCTGGGCCGACACCACCAGCCGGAAAGAGGCCGCCGCGCTGCGCGAGCGCCTTGATCCCGACACCGTCCATGCAGCCACCGGAGCCCCGATCCACGCGAGCTACTGGCCGGCACGCATCCTTCGGCTGCAGGCCGAGCACCCAGGGATCCAGCGCTGGGCCGGTTTCCCGGATCTGCTCGCCCAGGCGCTCACGGGGCAGATGAGCGTGAGTCGGTCCATGGCGTCTGGAACGGGGTTACTCGAACGGGCTCACGGCACGTGGTCGAATCTCCTGCTCGGGGAGCTCGGGGTGGACTCGAACCAGCTTCCAACGCTGGTGAACGACGACGAGCCGCTCGGCGCGATGGGTCAGACCGCTTCAGGGAGATGGCCCACGTTCGCCCACATCGCCTGGTTCGCCCCATGGGGTGACGGAGCCTGCGGCAACGTTGGCCTCGGCGCTGCAGGCGCCGGTAAGGCGGCCCTGATGGTTGGCACGTCTGGCGCACTGCGCGGGATCGTTGCCGATCCTGCTCCGGCGGTCCCCGATGGCCTCTTCGCCTACCGCCTTGGCTCTGGCTCCCTGGTGGGGGGTCAGCTCAGCGAGGGTGGTGGGCTGCTGGCGTGGGCCAGCGGACTGTTCGGTCGCTCGCCCGCTGCCCTTGAGCGGGAAGCGGCGACGATGCAGGCGGACGCCCACGGGCTGACCGTGCTGCCGTACACGTTCGGGGAGCGAGGTATCGGCTACCACGACAACGCCCACGGTTCCCTGCACGGGCTGAGTCCGAGCACCGAAGCGGCGACCATCTACCGGGCGATCGTCGAGGCGATCGCCTACGGCTTCGCCGCGATCGATCTTCGACTGTCGGACATGATGGGCGGCGCTCCGGCGATCATCGCTTCGGGCGGGGCAGTCGAGTCCTCGCCACTCCTGGCACAGGTCCTCGCCGACGCGCTTGGTCGGGATATCAGCGTCGCCCCAGCCCTTGAAGCCTCGAGGCGAGGCGCCGCTCTGCTGGCCCTTGGTGGAACAGGACTGATCGGCGATGTCGCTGCGATCCCTGGTCCTCCCACCCGGGCCATCCGCTTCGACCCCGATCGGGCGGCTCGATACCGGGTCGGGCGAGCGCGCCAGCGGATGCTGTACGAGGCGATCCTCGGAGGATCATCGCCGGCTCGATATGCGAGCGATAGCTGAAAGGAGGAGGCACAGACGAACAAACCAGGCGTCACCAATAGTGACAACCCAGCGGCCCACACGCTAGAGTGCGGGACTCGTTACTTCGAGACGATTGCTCGGACGAGAACGTCCCATGGAGGAGAGCTCACAGATGTCCATTCGAAAGGGTGCTGCGATCGCATCGATCGCAGCCATGGTCTTCGCCGCCTGTGGCGGCGGCGCGTCACCGGCGCCGAGCGCAGCAGCCGCGTCCGAAGGCGCCACCGCAGCGCCGACAGAAGTAGCCGCGGCGTGCAAGGTCGGCGTGGCGTGGGCCACATTCCAGGAGGAGCGCTACGGTCTTCGTGACGAGCCCGGTCTGAAGGGCGCCGTCGAGGCTGGTGGCGGGACCTACGTCGGTAACGACGCCAAGCTGTCGCCCGAGACGCAGGCCTCGAACGTCGAGGCGCTGATCGCGGCCGGCGTGAACGTCATCGTCATCAACGCTCAAGATCCGGTCGCAATCCTGCCGTCGGTTCAGAAGGCCGTTGACGCCGGGATCCCGATTATCGCCTACGACCGCGAGTTGGACAGCGCAAAGGCCCTGTTCATCACCCATGACAACGTCGAAGTCGGTCGCATGATTGCCCGTGCCGTCACTGCGGCTGCGCCGACCGGCAAGTACGCGATCATCAAGGGCGAGCTGGGCCAGACCAACCCGCTCTTCCTCCGCCAAGGCATGGAAGAGATCATTGCCCCGCTCATCGCGTCCGGCGCGATCACCATCCCCGATGGAGCCGAAGTCAACACTGACGGCTGGAAGCCGGAGAACGCCCAGGCTGAGATGGAGCAGATCCTGACGGCCAATAACAACGACATTCAGGCCGTGCTTTCGCAGAACGACGGCATGGCCGGCGGCGCTGTTGCGGCACTCACCGCCCAGGGTCTCCAGGGCAAGGTCATCATCGGCGGCCAGGACGGCGACAAGCAGGCCCTCAACCGCGTCGCCCTCGGCACGCAGGTCGTCAGCGTCTGGAAGAACGCGACCGAGCTCGGCGATGCAGCCGGCAAGGCCGCTCTTCAGCTGTGCAAGGACCCCGACATCACCAAGGTGGCGGGCGCCGTGCCGAACAAGACCGCCGGTGGTATCGATTCCACGGCAGTGCTCCTCGCGCCGGTTCCGATCACCAAGGACAATCTCCAGGTCGTCCTCGATGCCAATTGGCTGACGAAGGACGAGCTGTGCAAGGACGTCACGCCGGGCTCCGTCACCGGCTGTTAGCGTTCCACTGTTGACCCAGTAAGCGTCACGCCCTGCGCTCGCGGTTCCGCCGCAAGCGCAGGGCGCCTTCCATCCCTTCTGTCGTGATCTGAGGCGTGGACATGACCGTCGCAAAGTCGATCGAGGCGTCGCCCGCCGCCAAGCCCCCTCCGCGGCGCTCGCGTCGAGCGTTGTTCGCCGGCCTCGAGATCGACACGCGCCTGCTCGGAATGATCGCGGCCCTACTCGTGATGTGGTTCGCGTTCAACCAGATGTCCGACGGCCTCTTCCTGTCTCCACGCAACCTCTGGAATCTGTCCGTCCAGACGGCGGCGGTGGCGATCATGACCACGGGGATGGTCCTGATCATCGTCTCGCGCAACATCGACCTGTCGGTCGGTTCGATCCTCGTCTTCTGCGTGATGGTCATGGGCCTGGCGCAGGCGGAATGGATCCCGCAGCTCCTTGGGTCGGGCTTTGACCCGACGTTCCTATGGATCGCCGTCCTGCTCCTTGGGATTGGTGTTGGAGCGGTAATCGGTGGCATCCAAGGCGTCCTCGTCTCCTACTTCAATATCCCCTCGTTCATCGTCACGCTGGGCGGCCTGCTGATCTGGCGTGGTGCCGCCTTCCAGCTCGCGCGGGGCCGGACTGTCGCCCCGCTCGACAGCACATTCCAGCTCCTCGGCGGCGGGCCACGCGGCTCGATCGGCGACGTCATGAGCTGGATCGTGGGCGGGATTGCGATCGCCGCGCTGGTGTACGGCCTCATTGCCGGCCGGCGCCGCCGCGTGCGGTACGGCTTCCAGACGCGTCCCCGCTGGGCAGACATCACGATCGGCGTCGTCGGCAGCGGCGTCGTCGCGTTGGCGGTCTGGGTCGTGAATGCCTACCCCTGGCCACCGAACCTGGCCCACGAGTACGCGCTCGCGAATGGGATCCCGGAGCCGGCCGGTGGCCTGATTATCGCGACCGGCATCGCCATCCCGGTGCTCCTCGCAATTGGTGTCGCGGTGGTCATGACCATCCTCGCGACGCGACGGCGCTTCGGACGCCACGTCTACTCGATCGGCGGTAACCCCGAAGCCGCCGAACTCGCCGGCATCGACACGAAGCGAACGATCGTGAAGACGTTCGTGGCGATGGGCATGCTCTCCGCGATCGCCGCGGCGGTCATCTCGGCGCGCCTGAACGCGGCGGCGATCTCGATCGGCTCGGGCCTCGAGCTGCAGGTCATCGCTGCCGCGGTCATCGGTGGCACGTCATTTGCGGGTGGGATCGGGACGATCGCCGGCGGAATCCTCGGGGCGCTGATCATGCAATCGCTCTCGTCGGGCATGGTCCTGATCGGTGTCGACACTGCGAGTCAGGACATCGTCGTGGGCCTGGTCCTCGTGGGGGCTGTCGGGGCCGATACCTTCGTTCGACGACGCGCCAAGTAAGGAGGGGGACGACCATGACCGTGAGCCAGCAGCCGACCACCCCGACGAGCCCTGCTGTGGACGGACGCCGTGTTCCGCTCGTTGAGATGCGCAACATGCGCGTGTCCTTCGGTGGCGTTCATGCCGTCGACGGCGTTTCGGTGGATCTCTACCCGGGCGAAGTCGTCGGGCTCGTCGGTGGCAACGGCGCCGGCAAGTCCACCTTGATCCGCGCACTGTCCGGCGCTAATCAAGCGAACGAAGGCGAGATCTACATCAACGGCGACAAAGTCACGATCGCCAACCCGCACGACGCCAAGACGTACGGCATCGAGACCATCTACCAGACGCTGGCGCTGGCCGATAACGTGGACGCAGCGGCCAACCTGTTCCTCGGCCGTGAGATCGTGACGCGGCTCGGGTCGCTGGACGACTCCGCGATGGAGTCGGCTGCCAGAGGGGTCATGGGCCGTCTCAATCCGAAGTTCAAGAACTTCAAGGTCCCGGTCAAGGCGCTGTCGGGCGGGCAACGGCAATCTGTAGCCATCGCCCGTGCGGTCCATTTCAACGCCAAGATCCTGATCATGGACGAGCCGACGGCCGCTCTCGGGCCGGCCGAGACCGCCCAGGTCCGCGAGCTCGTCATGCAGCTGAAGAGCGAGGGCATCGGGATCTTCCTGATCAGCCACGACATCCATGACGTCTTCGACCTCGCCGATCGGATCAGCGTCATGCATCAGGGCAAACTCGTTGGCACCGTCGACACGAACAAGGTGACCAAGGACGACGTGCTCGCGATGATCATCATGGGAGCGCACCCCGGGGACGCCCCGGATGGAGCGAAGGCCGCGCTGGTCCACTGATCAACGCGCGGCACTGATGAACATCGAGGTCGTGGCGGCGCTCGACGCCGAACTCGGCGAGGGCCCCGTCTGGGATGCGCGATCCGAGCGAATGGCTTGGGTCGACATCCTAGGCAGGAGGATCTATCTGACCGACCCTCGGACCGGAGACATCGAGGAGATCAGGGTGCCACTCCACGTCGGCGCCGTGGCACCTCGCGAGGCTGGCGGATTCATCGCCGCCCTCCAGGATGGGTTCTGGGTGATCGGCGACGGCCCGCCTCGGCGGATCGCGGCAAACGCGAAAGCGGGTCCGACGCTCCGGTTCAACGATGGCAAATGCGATCCGGCGGGCCGCTTCTGGGCCGGAACCATGGCCTACGATCAGGCCAGCGGCGCGGCAGCCCTCTATCGCCTCGATCTGGATGGCCGAGCGACGCCCGTGCTAACGGGCGTGACCATCTCGAACGGGCTCGCCTGGAGCCACGATGGGCGCACGATGTACTACATCGATACCCCCACCCAGAGGATCGATGCGTTCTCATTCGAGCCAGTGACTGGCGAACTCTCAGACCGACGGACCGTGGTTCACATCCCCGCCGAGGCAGGCTCCCCCGACGGCATGACGATCGATGAGGAAGGCGGGCTCTGGGTCGCCCTGTGGGGTGGCTCGGCCATTCATCGCTACCTGGATGGGCAACTCGACCGGGTGATCGGGCTGCCGGTCAGTCAGCCGACGAGCTGCGCGTTCGGCGGTCCAGACCTTGACGAGCTGTACATCACATCGGCATGGGAAGGGCTCTCATCGAGCGCACGCGAGGCGCAGCCGCTGGCCGGCGCGCTGCTGCGTGTCCGGCCCGGGGTTCGAGGTGTTTCGCCGTCGGTCTTCGTGGGAGTCTGACGACTCCGGATCGAGCGAGCCTGGTCCTAGCCCGCGTATTCGCCGCCGTTGATATCGAGCGTGGCCCCGGAGATGAACCCGTCGTATTCCGAGGCCAGGTAGACCACCGCCCGAGCCACATCCTCGGCACCGCCGGCGCGGCCAAGAGGGATGCCGGCAATCGTTGTCTGGGCAGACGCCTCGGTCGTGTGGGTGCCATGAAATGACGTGCCCAGGATCAACCCCGGTGCCACCGCATTGACCCGGACGCCGCGCGGCCCCAGTTCGGTGGCCAGGGATCGCGTCCAGGTCAGGATCGCACCCTTGGCCGTGGAATAGGCCAGAGAGCCCGCGTGCCCGCCCTTGCGCCCAGCGAGGGAAGCCATGTTCACGATGCTGCTTTGAGGATTGCGACACAACAGGGGCAGGGCTGCCTGCGTGACCCACAGACACGAGGTGAGGTTCACGTCCAGGACCTTGCGCCAGAACGCTTCGTCCACCGTCTCAAGCGTTCTACGTGCGACCAGGGATCCGGCATTGTTGATCAGGACATCCAGACCACCGAGCTGTCGATCGACCTCATCCACGAGGCGCTCTGCCTCATCCTGTCTTGTGAGATCAGCCCCGATCGCACACGCACGCAGACCGCGGGCCTGTGCCTCTGACACCAATGCCTCGGCAGGAGCAGCGCTGCTGTGGAAATGGACCGCCACCTCTGCACCAGCTTCGATCAAGCGCTCGCTGATAGCCAGACCGATACCCTGTGCGCCGGCCGTTACCAATACCTTCTTGCCAGCCAATTTGTGCATCGACTTCCTCATGGCGGAGCCCAACCGGTGGGCGGAGTATCCCGCGCGGCATGCATGCCCGCCTTGCAGTCGAGGTTAGAGTATGGGCGCGGGCCTGATCCTACAGACCACGCGCCGAATGAGCGGAGGCATATATGTCTGAGCACCCGAACGCTGCGTTGGTTCGCCGGGCGATGCAGGCAATGAACGAAACCGATATGGCGATTGCCGAACGAGAGATGGGGATTGTCGATGCCTTCATGGCCGACGACATCGTCTGGCACGAGATTGGACGTTCGGAGCCTCGCCGCGGCAAGGACGAGCTGCGCTCGGCGATGATGGGCGCTGCGCGTGACTACGAAGTCACCTACGAGCTCCACGGCGTCGTCGCGGACGACGACCATGCGGTTGCGCTCGGTACCGCGACGGCGACTCGCGGGGGCAAGACACTCACCTACCGG
>JBDTOF010000168.1:0-4200 GCA_039933375.1 Chloroflexota bacterium | reverse complement strand
CGACTGACCGGCGTCGAGATCAGTGCGATCAACCGGTTTCCGGATGCCAATCCGAACCCGGTGCTTCGCCATGACGATGACGGCCACCTCATCTATGCAAATCCCGCCAGCGCCGGTGTCCTGAAGGCGCTCGACCGTCGGGTCGGAGAGCGACTGGCAGCGGACACACTGGCTCGCTTCGCGGCCGCGGCTCCGGGGAACGGGTTCGTGGAACTCGTTGCGGACAGCCGGACCTGGGCGGTCTGGCCGGTCCCGATCCCGGAACTCGGGTTTACGAACCTCTACGGGATGGATGTCACCGCCGAGCGCGCCATCGTGAAGTTCCCGGATCAGAACCCGAACCCGGTCCTGCGGATCGACTGGGAGGGCCGGGTGGCGTACGGGAACCCCGCCAGCCAGCCGATGTTGCGTGGTCTGGGCCTCGAGGTCGGCGACCAGTTGCAGAATGCGATCTGCGCGCGCGTGCTCGATGCCGCACGGCGCGGTGACAACACGACGATCGAGGTCGATTCGGCGGGAGCCACCTACGCGCTCCTTGCGGTCGATCTGCCCGAGTTCGGGTACATCAATATCTACGGGACCGATATCACGGCCATCCTGGAACGAGAGTCCCTGGCGGCCGAAAACGAGCGCCTGCTTCTCAACATCCTGCCGGAACCGATCGCTCAGCGACTGCGAAAGGGCGAGAAGGTCATCGCCGATCGGCACGACGACGTGACGCTGCTGTTCGCCGACATCGTGGAGTTCACCCGCTTGTCATCGACGATGTCGCCGGCCGAATTGGTCGGCGTCCTGAACGAGGTGTTCACCGTGTTCGACGGCCTGGTCGAGCGCTACGAACTCGAGAAGGTCAAGACGATCGGTGACGCGTACATGATCGTTGGAGGGCTGTCGGTTCAATCTCCTGATCACACGAGCCGTATGGCCTCGATGGCGCTCGATCTCGCGGCGACGATCGGGCGGATCGAGGCAGCGGTCAGGTTGGGAATCAGGTTCCGGATCGGGATGCACTGCGGCCCGGTCATCGCCGGCGTGATCGGCACCAGCAAGTTCATCTACGACGTCTGGGGCGACACGGTGAACATGGCCAGCCGAATGGAGTCGCTCGGCACACCCGGGCGCATCCAGGTGACACACGCCGTGCGCGAGCGACTCGGAGATGCGTTCGAATTCGAATCCCGCGGCCTCATCGAGGTCAAGGGCAAGGGGCCGACGCCGACCTACTTTCTGGTCGCCAACCGTGCGCCGTCGCAGGTCGTCGCCCGGCGCGAGGCGCTATCAAACCAGCCGACCGCCTAGGCCTCACCACTACTTCGGCCGGATGGTCACCGACCCGGCCGGAGACGTTGCGCTCAATTCCGAGGCGACGCCCAGTTGCATGATCGCCGGTTCCCAGGTGAACGTTCCCGCATTGACCACCCGGGCGACGTACCGCAGGTGCGCCGTCGAACCTCCTGGGAGCTGATTGGGGGCACAGAACCGGACTTCCTGGCCGACGACCGTCGTCGGCCAGATCACGCCGGTGTCGGTGGTCCACGCGGAGACAAGCGGCGCAAGGCCGCTTGGCACCTGCTCGACAACCTCGTAGCACCCATTGCGTGGGGCAGCAGCGGTGAACCGCGCCGTCAGGTTGACCGTCACGATCCGATCTGGGGCAAGCGTCACTGACGGCAGATCACGGGTGAGTTCCAGCGCCGGATCCGTGGGGAGCGCGGAGACATCGACCGAGGCCCGCCAGGAGATAACCACGCCTACCTTCCCGAATACCGATTCGAGCCGGAACGAGCGCCGCTGCGTGTCGGTCAATACCAGGCTCATGGCGTCGCCCGGCTGGATGGTCACTTCATGGCGTGTGCCATCAAGGACGTACGCGAACGATGCCGTCGCGGCCGGTGTCCGCTCCAGTGCGTGGGCTGCCGCCGCGACCAGCTCCAGCACGTTCGAGGTCTCGCTGGACGGATTAGCGACCACGAAGTCGATCATCGCCGGAGCGAGCGGATCCCCGAGACCCGCGGCGAGCACGGCCAACCGCGCCGTCGCGTCGACCGCTTCATCCTGGGTCGCGCCGATCCGCAGTCGAACCCAGCCCCCCAGGCGCTGGCCATACGCCCGAAGGAGGCCGCGCTCGAGTTCGAGCGCGGCAGCGTGGTCCCCGATGGCCATGAGACCCATACCCAGGCTGAGCCGCTCGTCCGGGGTCAGATCCGTCATGGCGAGGGCATCCCGGAGATCGGCGTCGACCGGGCTGCCAAGCGCCGCGAGCCCGGCCAGGGCTGCGATGCGCAGGTCCCGGAGCGTGGCGCCATCGTCGCGGATGGCTTCGAGGGTCCACAGCAGCGGCCCAGCGATGGGACCCGTCGGGTCCAGCATGGCGAGGCGGGCTGCCAGCCACGGATCCGGCCCTGCGTGGGGCACGAGTCCGGCCCCTGACTGGATGGTTCCGTCTCCCGTCTCGACCTGGCCGATCGTGTAGAGCCCGGGGTCCGGCGGATCGCCGATGAATGCCAGCGGGTCGCTTCCGAATTGGCTGATGAGTACGGTTCGCGCAAGATCCTGGGCGAGGGCGCGGTCCAGGCGAAGGCCAGCCGGCTCTGAGGCATCCAGGAGGAGCTGCAGGTAGCGCCCGCGGCCCGCGTCCGTGAACGTGTACGTCGCGGCGTCGGGGGAGTCGACTGAGGGCAGCGCATCTCCGACCGTGCCGTACCAGGCCTCCGACTTCGTGAGGCGTGAGGCGACGACGTCGATCGGCCGTTTGAGGCTGTCTCGCAGCGGCCGGCCGGCGCTGTCGAGGCGCGTCGGAGCCACGACCGAAACATGGACGTCGTGTCGCCCCAGGCGCAGCGGCGGCAGTTCGAACGGCACGTCGGTAAACGCCCTTGCCCGAATCACGGTCGAAGCGAGTCCCAGCGATGGCGCCGACACGGTGTATTCGACTGGGTCGCCGGCCCGGAGCGCGCCGCCGTAGGCACGGAGGCGGATCGTCGGCCGATCAGAGAGCAGGTACCCGTCTGCGAGCGTGACGTCCGCCCACAGGGGCAATCCGACTGGCACGAGGACCTCGCCCACTCCAGTTTCCAGGTGTCCCGTGACGGCGCTCGCGAGGACGTGCCAGGAGGTGAGGTCGTCCGAGAGCAGAACCGTCGTCGTCGCCAGGCCGTCGACACCGGTCGTCACGCTCCGGGAGGCCAGCGTGTCACGGAAGTCATTGCGCTCGCCGCCGCCCGTCGTGTCGCCGCCCTCACCCTCGCGCCCACCGGTCGACGGGAGTTGATGGGTCGAGGTCAGACGGACGATGCCGCTGTCAACTTTCGTGTACAACTCGTCGAGTGTCATCGGGGCCCGTGCTCCGTCGATGGCGAACAGCTTTTCGTCCACGACCTGGACGATCACCTCGGCCGGCGTCGGCCGCCCCGCAGGATCTGTCGTCCGAATCGTCAGGGTCATCTTTCCCCCCGGCCGGTAGACGGGCTGGTCCGCGGTGACCGCAACATCGAGTGCTCTCGAGGAGCGCTTGAAGACCGCCCAGGACGCGGCCTTGGGGGCATAGGTCTCCCCGGTGAACCGGATGCCCATCACGAAGATGCCGGGCGCGTCTGAGGCTTTGAAGGTTCGATTGAACGCCGGTGTCAAACTTGTCGCGACATCGACCAGCCCGCGCTGCGCAACGATGTAGAGGTAGCGATTGCTGCCACCTGAGGGGAGAGCGGCGGTGTTGTCGGTCATGCGCCAGGCGATCCGGTCACCTACGGCGTACTCGTCCTGCCACGTGTACCGACCCGATGTCGTCTGAAACGCGATCCCGGCCGAGAGGCGCCAGGGCTCCGGTGTTTCGCCGATGACGAGCATCCGTCTCGCCGTCCGGCCGGCCGCATCCCGCGTCGAGAGCGTCACTTCATAGGCGTGGTCCGCGGCCGGGACGTCAATCGTGAACGAGAAACTCCCGTCGGCGGACGAGGTCAGCGCGAGTGTCCGAACGACCTTGCGCTGGGTGTCGTACTCGTACCGGGGTCGGACGACCTTCTCGATGAAGTCGTAGTAGGTGCCAGTCTGCCGGCGGGTCGGAATCAGTTCGGTGACGACCGCCTTGATGGCACGGCCGGCAATGGGCGCCCCGGCGGGGTTGTCGTCCCAGGTACGGGCCGCGAGCTCACGCTCGACGCGCACGAGATCCACGTCGCTGACGGTGCCGCTCGAGGTCAA
>JBDTOF010000167.1:0-2701 GCA_039933375.1 Chloroflexota bacterium | reverse complement strand
TCCTCGTGAGCGGCGTCTACTACTCGATCGACGTCCTGCCGGGCTGGATGCAGGTCGTGTCCCGGCTGTCGCCGGCGACGTACGCCATCGACGGAGTCCGCAGGGGCCTGATCGACGGCGTGCCGGTGGGTGACCTTCTGGGTGACGTATGGCCACTCCTCGTAATGGGGATCGTGATGATCCCGGTGGGCCTGTGGGCGTTCGGACGCGCCGAGCGCTACGCCAAGCGGACCGGCAAGTTGAAGCGGGTCGGCTGATGGCGACGATCGACGGGCTTAGCGACCGCACCGTTCCGGGGCTTCGGCTTCGCCCGTACGCGGGCGAGGCCGACCTCGCGGACATCGTTCGGATCAAGAACGCCGAGGCCGAGGCCGACGGGCTGCAGTACCGGACCAATATCGACGAGATGGGCGCCGAGCTGCGGCACCCCAGCGCCTCGTTTGACCCGGCTCGCGACGTGACCATCGCGGAGGTGGGGGGCCGCATCGTCGGCCTCGCCACGCGCGAGGTCGTCGACACCACCGACGGCTTCCGTGAGCACCGCAACGATGGCGAGGTGGATCCCGCGTACCGCCGGCACGGCATTGGGCGCGCGCTGCTGGCCGAGAACCTCCGCCGGCACCGCGAGCTCGCCCGCACGGACTCGACCTCCAGGCAGCGGATCTTCGGCTCGTGGACCTGGGAGCGCCAGGCCGGCGACATCCGGCTGCTCGAGGCCTCCGGGTTCCAGCCGGTCCGCTGGTTCTTCGACATGGTCCGGCCGCACCTCGACGACATCTCGAACGTCGCGCTTCCGGACGGGCTGCGCCTTAAGCCAATCGACCGGCCCAGGGCCCGCGAGGTCTGGAACGCCGACGTCGAGGCGTTCCGCGACCACTGGGGCGGCTTCGACTCCTCCGATGCCCGCCTCCAGCGCTGGCTGGACAACCCGAACACGGACCTTTCGCTGTGGTTGGTTGCCTACGATGGAGACGAGATCGCCGGCGGCGTACTGAATGCGATCGACCCCGAGCAGAATGCGGCGCTCGGGATCCGGCGCGGCTGGCTTGGCAGCGTCTTCACGCGCCGCCCGTGGCGGCGCCGCGGCCTCGCGACCGCGCTGATTGCGCAGTCGCTGGCGGTCCTTCGCGACCGCGGCATGACCTCCGCCGCGCTCGGCGTGGATGGCGACAACCCGAGCGGCGCATTCGGCCTGTACGAGCGGCTCGGCTTCGCCGTCGATGCGCGGGCGGCCGCGTGGCGGATGGACTTCTCGTGAGCGAGATTCTTCGCTCCCTCGGCTGGGACGAGCGCGGCGGCCTCGAGGCGATGGGATGGCATCGGTCGGATTCCGATGCCTTCTCCGCCTTGGCCTCCAACGGGTTCATCCCGGCGCGTGTCGTGGCCGAGGAACGGGGCCGGTTCGTGGTTCATGACGGCGTGACCACGTTCGGGGCCTCCGTCTCGGGTCGCCTGCGGCACGAGTCGGATGGCGATGCCCTCGCCTACCCCGCCGTTGGCGACTGGGTCGCGACCGAGACGGACGACGCCCGTGCGACGGGCACGATCCATGCCCTCCTGCCCCGCCGTTCGGTCATCGTGCGGCGGTCGCCATCCGGCCACCGGACGGCGACCCAGATCATCGCGGCGAACGTGGACATCGTATTCGTCGTGACATCGCTGAATGGCGAGCTGAACCTGCGGCGCCTGGAGCGGTACCTCGCAGTCGTCTGGGAATCGGGGGCAATCCCGGTGATCGTCCTCTCCAAGTCCGATCTCGACGAGGACGTCGAGGGCCATCGGCTGGCGGCCGCATCCGTCGCTCCAGGAGTGGAGATCCTGGTCTCGTCTGCCGTTACTGGCGGTGGGATCGATGAGATCCGGGCTCACCTGTCTCCCGGCCGGACCGCCGCGTTCATCGGCTCGTCGGGGGTCGGCAAGTCCACGCTCGTCAACAGGCTCGCCGGGCACGAGCTCATGACCGTGTCCGGGATTCGCGAAGACGATGCGCGCGGCCGACACACCACCACCCGGCGCCAGCTCGTGCCGCTGGCCGAGGGTCTCGTGATCGATACGCCGGGCATGCGAGAGCTGGCCCTGCTCGACGGCGACGGGATCGCGGCCGCCTTCGACGATATCGGCGCCGTTGCGCTCACCTGCCGCTTCACCGACTGTGAGCATCGATCGGAGCCGGGCTGCGCCGTCCAGGCCGCCATCGTCGCCGGGGAGCTCGACAGCGCCCGGTTCGAGGCTTTCGAGAAGCTGGGGCGCGAGGCGCGTCGATCCGAGCTCGCGACGGACGCCATTGCTCGCAAAGCCGAGCGTCGAAGGTGGTGCGTGATCTCCAAGAGTGTCGACCGCCACATGAACGAGAAGTACGGGAGAGAACGATGAGCAGCCAGAGAGCCGCCGGCACCCCGGACGAGCAGCCGGCGACGCCACGCCTCGTCGCGTTGCCTGAACTGCCAGGGCTCCCGGGCCTCGTCACTCGGCATTTCGAGCCCGCTCGGGACTACCCCGCGCTGGCCGAGCATCTGACCTCCGTGAACGTCCACGACGGACACGAGGAGGTCGACACCGCCGAGAGCCTTCGCCACGACTGGGAGCACCGGGACAGCATCGACCTCGACCAGGACGTGATCGTCGCCGAGCTCGATGGCAGGATCATCGGTTCAGCCGGACATGACTGGAGGCAGCGAGGCGAGCGCATCTTTCACCACCT
>JBDTOF010000166.1:0-1515 GCA_039933375.1 Chloroflexota bacterium | reverse complement strand
GGTGGCACTCGAGTCAGTGGTCCAGGTGGTCGGGATCGTGCCCGAGGGAGCCGACGGTGACGCGACGCTCCTCGCGCTGACCGAGGCCGGTATCGGGCACGCCGCGGTCCTCAGGACCGCCCTGCGAGCCTTGGAGGGCGCCGATCTCGACCTCGCCCTGCGCTACTTGCCGGACACTCGGGTCGTCGTCGCCATCGACCTTGAGTCCGAACTTCTCCCCGCCCTGGCAGATGGAGCCGCGTTCGCCGGCGCACCGCTCGTCGTCGTCACGGCGCACGGCGGGGCCGCCGGAGTCGGGCAGCTGACGCTCCCGGACTCCGCAATCGTGCTGCAGGCGCCGGTTTCAGACCCGGACGGGACGTTCGCCGGGTTCGTGGCCGCATTTGCCTCCCGTCTCGACGCGGGAGACGCTGCTGCGGACGCCTGGATGGGCACCCTTCAGTCCCTGGCCGTCGACCCGATCAGCGGGAGCGTGGGTCGTCCGGCTCCGGCAGCGGATCGATGAGCCCTGGTCCGTCGTTGCGGACGCTATTCACCGCCCGACTGACCGGATAGATCTCGAGAGCGGCGTCGGGAGCCGGGACGAGCAGGCCCTGAAGCTCTCCAGGGTCCGGCAAGCCGGGATCAAGCCATCGACCCCAGGCGACCGGCGGGACGATGACCGGCATCCGGTCGTGGATGGCTCGCATCGCGTCGTTCGGGACGGTGGTCACGATGGTGAAGGTTCGACGGACCTCCTCCGTGTCCGGGTCCCGCCATCCGGCCCACAGGCCCGCAAGCGCCAGCGGCTCACCATCGAGGCCAACGATCCGGAACGGCTGCCGGATTGTCCCTTCGCGCCGCCATTCGTAGAAGGAGTCCACCGGGACCAGGCAGCGGCGCTTCCGGAACGCGTCCCGAAAGACCGGTGAGGTTGCAAGCGTCTCGGCGCGCGCGTTGAACAGGCGGTTTCCGATCTTGGCGCTGTCGGCCCAGTGGGGTATCAGGCCCCATCGATACGGCACCACGGCCCGCCGATCCTCGCGCTGGACGACCACGGCCGCGTCGTCCGTTGGGGCCACGTTGAAGCGACCGCCCGGCGCATCGACAAGATCTTCGGCCTCGAAGATTTCGGCGAGCTCGGAGGTCGGCCGTTCCTGCGTGAAGCGCCCACACATGTCGCATCTAGTATCGTCGCCATGTGACTGACCCATCCGCGGCCGGGCCGATGCCGGATCTGACTGCCGCGATCAACTCCTCTGGACCGCTGGATCGGGCGACGGCCCTGGCTGCCCTGGATCTTGCGGCTGACCTGATGTCGAACGGCGAATATCTTCCGGCTGCGCAGACCTACCAGCGTGTGGCCGGGTTTGACGACGTCGCCGTGACCGGGGCCGCCTGGCTCGGTCTCGGCGAAGCGCTCTTCCGGCTTGATCACGACGCCGAGGCGCTCAATGCCTGGAAGGCCATCCTCGGACTGCCCGACAACCCATCGACCTATCCGGCCTGGCGGAATATCGCCGCGGCCCACGTCAG
>JBDTOF010000165.1:0-1603 GCA_039933375.1 Chloroflexota bacterium | reverse complement strand
TTGACGAACGTTCCCCAGTTGATGGTCACCGCGGCCTTGTCGCCGATAGCTTCCTTGAGTGGAATCACGAGGGCGCTGAAGTCGACCCCTCCGAGGAGGACGCCGATGGGCGGCATGATGATGTCGTTCACGAGCGACCCGACGACATTGCCGAGCGCAACGCCGATGATGACGCCGATCGCGAGGGCCAGCGCATTGGTCTTGACCAGGAATTCCTTGAATTCGGTAATCAATGGATCAGTTCCTTCCCACGAATCAAGCGAGCGGGTCGGAACTCGGCCCGCTCGATGAACCTGGATCAGCGGAGGTCAGTGCCCGACGACCTTCGGCAGCTTCTTGGCCTGATCGATCCAGCCCGCGATGACAGCCTCGGATGGCGCGCGCCGAACGGTGTTCGGTCGCGCCGCATCCAGTTCGGCGAACGTCTGGGCGAGGCTCTTGGCGTTGCGCTGGGCGAGCTCCGCGGGCGAATCGACGCCGGCGGCCTCGAGCAGATCCGAGTACTCCGACCCGACGCCGCTGATTCGCATCAGGTCAACGTGGTTGGTCCACTCGAGGATGAGCTTGCCGCTGATCCCCGTCATGCTCGCGACCTTGTCGCGGCTGGCGGCCGTGGCGCCGGCCATCAGCATGTCGTCGGTGGTCTTGATGCCGGCTTCCTGGAGCTTGGTCACGTAGGCGGGCCCGATGCCCTCGACGTCTTCGATCTTCATGTGGTTCTCCTCGCGGCGCGCGTGTCGAGACATGCGGTCAGGGACTGGTCGCGCGCTGGCCCTTCCGGGAATCCGAATGGTACCCTGACAACTCTAGCTTGCGCCCACCCCCGACCCCGAGGAACCATGCCCGACGCCTTCGCGGATGCCATTCGCGCCGCCTACGAGCTGAAGCCCGGTGAGCCCGCCATCGTGCTCGGAAGCGCCATGCACAACGGCGAACTCGTCAACGATCCGCGGGTTCAGATCCCTCTCACGATGCTGAATCGCCACGGCCTGATCGCCGGAGCAACGGGCACCGGCAAGACCAAGACCCTCCAGATCATGGCGGGCCAGCTGTCTCAGGCCGGGGTCCCGGTCTTCGTGGCGGACATCAAGGGTGATGTCTCCGGGATGGCAGCTCCGGGCGACGCGTCAAACCCTAAGATTCTGGAACGCTGCGCCACGATGGCCTTCGAGTTCAAGGCCCAGGCCCATCCGGTCGAGTTCCTGTCCCTTTCAGGCGCGCGCGGCGCCCAGGTGCGCGCTTCCGTCCACTCGTTCGGGCCGGTGCTGCTCGGCAAGGTCCTCGATCTCAATGCGACCCAGACCTCCATCCTGGCTCTGATCTTCAAGTACTGCGACGACAACGATCTCGCCCTGCTCAACCTGGACGACCTCGTGACGACGCTCAAGTACCTGTCGTCCGATGAGGGGAAGCCCATCCTCGCCGACTACGGCGGTATGTCGGCGGCGAGCGTCGGCGTCCTCCTTCGTTCCATCGTGGTCCTCCAGCAGTCGGGGGCCGACATCTTCTTCGGTGAGCCGGAGTTCGACGTCCGGGATCTGCTTCGGACGACGCCCGATGGGCGCGGGATCGTGTCACTCCTCGAGCTGAGCGATGTCATGTC
>JBDTOF010000164.1:0-2426 GCA_039933375.1 Chloroflexota bacterium | reverse complement strand
CCAAGGTATCTCATGGGCCTCGGCTCGCCCGTTGATCTGCTCGACGCCGTTCGGCTCGGTGTCGACCTGTTCGACTCGGTCCTTCCGGCGCGCGTGGCCCGCAACGGCCAACTCTGGGTGCCCGGAGGGAAGCTGAATCTGCGCAATCAGGCGTTCCTCGACGATCCGCGACCGGTTCAGGACGGGTGTCCGTGCCGGTTGTGCCGGACGTTTTCGAGGGCTTACTTGGCACATCTGTTCAGAGCTAAGGAGCTTCTCGCCTACCGGTTGGCAACTTGTCACAACCTGACCTTCACCCTAGACTTCATGGGCAGGATCCGGGCTGCATTGTCGGCTGGGACCTTCCCTGAATCGCTCGCTTCACTGCGAGAACATGCGGGCCGGCAAATGCCCGGTGCAGCCGCAGGGGAACTGGCGTGAAGCAGCCCCCGGTAGAGTCGCAGCAGCGCGGAGGAGCCCCCCATGGGATCTCGCGATCGACCGAGCAAGGAAGCCAAGAAGAAGCCCAAGGACAGGTCCGGTCTGCCCAAGCTGCAGCCGCTGTCGGAGGGGCCAACCAACGTCGAGGTCTATCGGAAGCCGCGCAAGCCGCGCGTAGCCGACGACAACAGGGAAGAAGACTGACCCGTCGGGTGGACGCGTTCGTTCGCTCCGTCGGCATCGGCATTGACAGGAGCGTGACGGAACCATGGCGGTAAGCAGCGAGCGGAATACCGAGCGACCGTACGAGCGGAGTGTCGCCGAACGAGGCAAGGCGGTCGACGCCGCTCTGTTGTCGATCGAGAAGCAGTTCGGCCGCGGGGCCATCATGAAGCTCGGCTCGCGCGAACGGCAGTCAGTCGACTTCATCCCCACTGGCTCCATCGCACTCGATCTGGCCCTTGGGGTTGGAGGAATTCCGCGCGGCCGGATCACCGAGATCTTCGGTCCCGAGTCCTCGGGCAAGACCACGGTCTGCCAGCACATCATCGCCGAGGCTCAACGGAGTGGCGGCGTCGCGGCGTTCATCGACGTCGAACATGCTCTCGATCCTGGCTACGCCCGGTCCTGTGGCGTCGATGTCGATGAGTTGCTCGTCAGCCAGCCAGACACGGGGGAGCAGGCTCTCGAGATCACCGAGACGCTGATCCGTTCGGGCGGGATCGACGTCGTCGTGGTGGACTCCGTTGCAGCCCTCGTTCCGCGCGCGGAAATCGAAGGCGAGATGGGGGATTCGTTCGTCGGGATCCAGGCGCGGCTCATGAGCCAGGCGCTCCGGAAGCTGACCGGTGCGGTCAGCCGTTCCAACACCTCGCTGGTCTTCACGAACCAGCTGCGCGAGAAGATCGGCGTCATGTTCGGGAACCCGG
Organism: Chloroflexota bacterium; assembly: GCA_039933375.1. Classification (GTDB taxonomy): domain Bacteria; phylum Chloroflexota; class Limnocylindria; order Limnocylindrales; family CSP1-4; genus UBA5189. The sequence continues at coordinate 1,077 of JBDTOF010000164.1, read as the reverse complement.
AGACCACGCCCGGCGGACGAGCGCTGAAGTTCTACGCCAGTGTCCGGCTCGACATTCGCCGGATCGAGACCATCAAGAACGGTACCGACTCGATCGGCAACCGGGTCCGCGTGAAGGTCGTCAAGAACAAGGTCGCTCCGCCATTCCGGGTCGCAGAATTCGACGTCATGTACGGCGAAGGTATCTCGAAGGAGGGTGGCCTCCTTGATGTCGGTGTCGCGATGGATGTCGTCGACAAGACGGGTTCCTGGTTCACCTTCGCCGAAACCCGTCTCGGCCAGGGCCGGGAGGCGTCGAAGGAATTCCTCCGGGCGAATCCGGCCATTGCCAGCACGATTGAGGCGCAGATCAGAGGGCGCGTCGACGAGGTGCCAGTGCCCGTCGAGGGCATCTCCGAGGCGGAGTAACACGGCAGGCCGGCGCGAGTCCTTCGCGGAGCGGCGCGCGCGGCGAGGGGCCGTCGAAGACCCGACGGTCGTATTGGACGCCGCACTCCGGTTCCTGGAGACGCGGCCCAGGTCGGTGGCCGAGGTCCGCCGTCGTCTGGTGACGGCAGGATACCGGGACGACCTGGTCAGTTCTGCGTTGGACCGTCTGGCTAACCTTGGCGTCCTCGACGACGAGGAATTTGCCCGACAGTGGGTTGAATCCCGTGATCGCGCGCGCCCGCGGGGCGAGCGGGCCCTCCAGACGGAGCTGCGGAAAAAGGGCGTCGACTCCGAAACGATCGCGCGGACCCTCGAAGTCCGACGCGACGCCGTAGTGCAGGCTGATGAAGGGGCGCCATCGCCCGATGAATCCGGGGCTCGGCGGCGCCTGGAGAGAAGCGCCGCGGCCCTGGCTCGCGTCACCGATCCACGCGCTCGACGACAGAAGGCCTACGCGCTTCTCGCCCGGAGTGGCTTCTCCTCGGAGCTTGCGAGTCGACTCGCTCGCGAGTTCACGGCCGGTGAGCCGGACGGAGACTGACCGCATTTCCTTGCGAAGTCGCGACCCGGCGGGCGGCCAGCGAGGCGCCGCGCCGCGTCCGTAGTAGGCTACGTCCACGGTTCGCCCAGAGCCCCGGGATGATTTCCT
>JBDTOF010000163.1:0-2619 GCA_039933375.1 Chloroflexota bacterium | reverse complement strand
CACGAGACCCCCGAAATCGACATCGCAGCCCTTGAGGCAGCGCGTGCCGCGGATGTCCTGCTGGCGAGCGCCGTAGCCGTCGGTTCCGCGCGCTGGACGCGTTACCTCGCCACGATGCCGGATCGATTCCGAGACGAGCCGATCCCTGGGTTGCGCGCAGTCGCCCGATCCGGTCGGGCTGCATTCGGTCCCAAGGATTCGATTCGCGACGTCCTCCCTGAGGTGGCCACGGAGCCATTCCTCAAGGCGATCGATCGGTTGCTGAAGTTGATCGCGCGCTGGGAGCTGGAGTGGCGGGAGTAGGGTCGGCTACCAGATCCAGGGAATGAGGCGGCGTGTCCTCGCCGCGTACGCCTCATAACCTGGGTAGCGGGCGGCGAGCCACGCTTCCTCGCGCCGCCGCTTGAGATCCAGCACGACCGCCAGGATGAGCGATGCGACGAGCGCCGCCGCTGATCCGCGGACGAAGGACCAGCCGATGGCCCCAAGGATCAGGGCGCCGTAGACCGGATGCCGGACCAGGCGGTACGCCCCCGTCTCGACCAGCCGGGCTCCATCTCGAGGGTGGGGGACGGCCGTCAGGGCATCAGCCCCCTGGAGGCCGATTATCCCCGCAAACCCCAGGCTGCCTCCCAGCGCCAGCATGACGAACCCGATCACCACCGCCGCCCTGGGCGGATCCGCATTGGCAAGTCCGATGCCGGCCGCCCCGATGACGGCGAACAGGATCAGCTGGATGACCACCCAGCCCTCGCCGCGGGGCCCGAGCGATGGAATCTGGCGCATGCGGGACATGCGCCGATCCTACGCCACCGCTCGCAGCTCTTCAGGGTCGAATGCCTCGCGCAGGAACTGGGACGGGGCGGCCGGGTCGTAGGAGAGGGTCAGCGAGCGCCTCGCCCGCGTCCAGGCGACATACGCAAGGCGGCGCTCCTCCTGGAGGGCGCGGGCCGGGTCCTCTGCCTCGGCCACGGAGCGGGCGCTCGGAAAGCGGCCGTCGTCCAGACCGATCACCGCGACGTGGTCGAACTCGAGGCCCTTGGTCCCGTGAACCGTGGCCAGCGACAGCGGTGCGTCATCACGCCGAAGACGGGCGAGGCGCGCCCGGACATCCGCGATCGCAGCGGTCAAGGAGGCCAGGTCCGGATATCGAGGCGCCCAGGCCAGCAGCGCGCCGGCGACCTCGTCCAGCTCGCGCGGTGCACCGTGTCGCGCCCGGACAAGGCGGGCAAGCAAGGGCATCTGCGGATTCTGGTGTGCCGCGGACGCGATGAGCTCGTCCATGCGAGGGGATTCGACTGGCAGTTCCAGATCCCGCGCCCGAAACGGGATGTCAAGGTCGAGACAGGCAGCCACGGCCGGAATGAGTTCGCGATTTGTGCGGGCCAGGATGGCGCGAGTGGTGCCGTCCGCCGGCCATGATCGGAGCAGCGCGGTGCACGTGTCGAGTGCATCGATGTCGGCCGCCGATGGCGCGAGAATCAAACGCCCCGGCGCCTCGGGACGCGACCTGATCACTTTCGCGAAGCGCTCCGAGTTGTGTTCGACCAGACGAACGGCTCGCTCCACGACGATGCCGGGGCACCGGTAGTTGGTCTCGAGATCGTGGCGACGCAGGCCGGGCAGCGCCGTCTCAGCGAGGCCCAGCAATCGCCGCACATCGGCTAGCCTCCAGCCGTAGATCGACTGGTCGTCATCGCCGACGAGGAAGATCCGATTGGCCGGTGCGGCGAGGAGTGTGGCGAGCCGGAGCTGGGCCCGGTCGAGGTCCTGTGACTCGTCGACGAGGATGTCGCGGCAGCGGCCCCGCCACGCCGCAAGTGCCGACGCGTCGCGCTCGAGCAGGCGTAGCGCCCGGGCGACCAGGTCGTCGAAGTCGAGCCCACCGCGGCGACGGATTTCGGCCTCGTAGGCTGCGTAGGTGCGGGCGACAGGTCCAGCCTCAGGGTCACCCGCGATCACCTCGGGGTCGATGTCGAGGTCGAGCTTGAACCGGGATAGGATCGTGTCGAGGCGGCGGCGCTCAGCGAGGGAGGCATCCGGACGCACCGCCCGCAGGATCTCGTCGCGGTCGAGGAGTGGCTGGATGGCCTGCCCGGCATCGCGAAGCATCTCCAGACCGAGGGCGTGGAACGTCCGGATCCGGACGCGAGTCGCCTGGCCGTCACCGAGTGGGGCCAGGGCTGCGGCCACTCGCTCTCGCAGCTCCTCCGCGGCACGTTTGTTGAAGGTGATGGCGCAGATCGACTCCGGTGCTGCACCACCGTCGATCAGCCAGGCAACGCGGGCCACGAGGGTGGAGGTCTTGCCAGACCCGGCCGGCGCCACGCACAGCACAGGTCCGCTGGGGACCGTCGCGGCGCGCCGCTGCGCCGCGTCGAGGCGATCCAGCAGCGCTGTCACGGCCGGGTGGGTCATCGCAATGAGTGTCGGAGAGATCGCTTATCAGGTGGTTAGCGGGGTACCGAATCGGCTCTGATGCGGGCGTCGAGCGACGGCCGGCCCGGGATGACAGAAACCACGGGCCAGCCCATCATCGTCCGGTGCACACCAAGTCGCGACCGACCCTGGTCCGCAATGATCGGCTCGCCCGGGAGGCCGCTGAGGAGCGCCTGAGTC
>JBDTOF010000162.1:0-3134 GCA_039933375.1 Chloroflexota bacterium | reverse complement strand
GGCCTCGACGTCACCGAACAGGCGCGAATTCTTCCCTCGGAGGTCGCCCGATTGGCCCGCAGGGCTGGGGCGGCCGAGGAGGATGCCGGCGCGCTCGACAGGCTCACAGCGTCGGGGGGCCAGATGATCGCCGCTGGATCTGTCGCGGCGAACCCGATGCTTCGGTTCATCGTGGATGCACTGCGCTTCTACTTCGAATTCCACGCGAGGTATGACGGGTTCTACGGTGCCTTCATCCACGATCCCTTCGCCGTTGCCGCCACGATCGACCCCTCGCTCGTCACCACACGGCGCGTCTTCGTGGACGTCGAGACCGGCCCGGGCCTCGCCCATGCGATGACGATCGCGGACTGGCGCGGGATCACGAGCAATGCCCCGAATGTGGAAGTCGCGGTCAGTGGCGACCGTGCGATCTTCCTTGAGCGCTTTATCGATCGCGTCGGAGGTCTGGCGAACCGCGAGCGTCGGCCTCCTGGCCAGCGCGTCAGTCCGGACTGATCGTCACTTCGCTGACCTGGCCATCAACGATGCGCCAGGCTCGAATACCGGGCTCGCCGGTCACAGCGTCTGCCTCGTCTGGGTGCAGCGAGACGAGCATGTACAGCGCCTCCGGATAGAACGCCAATCCGATATCCGTGGGCGAGGGCCGAGCGGGTGAGGCGACGTGCGAATGGACGATGGCCCAGAAGACCTCGTCCGCGTCATCGGCCGCGATCGTCAGGCGGAGGAGGTCTTCGGAGTCGATCTCGTATCGATACGGTGATCCGGCGCGATTGCGCGTCGGTATCCAGCGGAGCGCCACACCGCGCTCGGCTGCCGGGCGATCCCCGATGATCAGGCCACAGGCCTCGTTCGGCAGCTCGGCTCGGGCATGCTCGATGATCCCAGCCCGGATCGCGGGAGGGAGAACGACAAACACGGCGCCGCCCGGCTCCGGCTCGTTGGCGCCGTTACCAGATGACATCGACGTCCCCGGTCCGGGATGCGTAGCTTCGAATCCGATCGTCCTTGCTCAGAACCGGGACGCGCAGGTCGCGAGCCGTCGCGTAGAGCATCCGGTCGATCGGGTCGCCGGGGAACTGCTCGGCGTCGAGCAGGCCCGCCCAGGCCGCGGCCTCCGGAGAGAGTGCCGCCGGTTCGACGATTGGAAGAGCCATGAGATCACCGATCCACTGCAGGGCGGGCCGATCGAGGGAGATCCGTCCCTGCCGCTCGAGTGACGTGATTTCCCAGCATGACAGCGGGCTGATCAGCAGCCGCTCGGCCTTGGCGATCTCGGCGGCCGCGCGGCCGGACAGTCGATCTCCCCCGGCTTGCCACCACAGGACCACGTGGGTGTCGAGGAGCAGGCTCATCGGCGACCAGGCTCCGCGCTCCAGGCCTCGTCGGTCCCGTAGTAGGCGCTGTCCTCGTGCGCCATCAGTCGTACGCTGCCCGCGAGAGGGCGCTCAGACGGTGCCTCAAGTGGAACAAGCCGCGCAATCGGGCGACCGTGCTTGGTGATCGTCACGCTGATCTTCAGATCCTCGACCTGATCCAGGACGGCGAGGCACTCGGCCTTGAACCGGCTGGCCATCATGATTCGATCTTCCACGCCACGCCTCCTGTGACCACTGACTATAGTCACTGGTCATATCGGCGTCAAGCGGTGATCACCACCAGTTGACCCCACCCTGGAGATCGGACTCCATGTCGTCCAGGTCGCGCGCGTAGGTCCCGGCCGACAGGTATTTCCAGCCGCCATCCGGAAGGATCGCCACGATCGTGCCTGATTCCATGTCGCGCGCCACGCGGGCCGCGGCAACCAGGACGGCGCCCGACGACGGCCCGGCGAAGATGCCCTCCTTGGCAATGAGATCTCGTACCGCTGCGATCGCATCACGGTTCGAGACCAGGTACTTCGCACTTAACAGTGTTGGGTCGAGGATCTCGGGGACGAAGCCCTCGTCGAGCGATCGGAGGCCTTGGACGTCCTCGCCGGGGAGCGGCTCGGCCGCGATCATCCGGACCCCGGGCTTGGCTCGCCCGAAGAACCGCGCGACTCCCATCAGCGTCCCTCCGGTCCCGAGCCCGGCCACGACCGCATCCACCTCGGGGCAGTCGGCAAGGATCTCGGGCCCCGTGGTTTCTTCGTGGGCGCGGGGGTTGGCCGGGTTCCCGTACTGGTACGGCATCACGAACCGCGCGTCACGGGCCACCAACTCCTTGGCCAGGGCGATCGCCCCATTCGAGCCAAGGCGCCCGGGCGAATCGATGACCTCGGCGCCAAAGAGGGCGGCCATCTGGCGTCGTTCCATGGTTACGTTGTCCGGCATCACGAGGGCAACGCGGTAGCCCTTGCGTCGGGCGATCATCGCGAGCGCGATTCCGGTGTTGCCGGACGTCGGTTCGAGGATGATCGAGTCAGGACCGAGCGCGCCACGCACCTCGAGATCCTCGATCAGAGCCCGCGCCGTGCGGTCCTTGACCGACCCAGTCGGGTTCACGAACTCGAGCTTGGCGTAGATGTGGACGGCCGGATTCGGCGACATCGATGGGATCGCGACCAGCGGCGTGTGCCCGATCGCATCGAGGATGCTCTCGTATCGTCCGCCATGTGGCGCGAGATCCGCGTGGGCATCGGCATGGTTGCGCGTACCGGCGTCGCGCCGCCCTGCCGCGTCTCCCGTACCGCGGGTGTGCGCCCGCAGCGCGGTCACGTCAGCCGCCTGCCATCGCCGGGAGCAGCCGAACCTCGTCGGGGCCAGTCACCGGCGTCGCCAGACCCTCGAGGTAGCGGACGTCCTGCCCGTTGACGTAGACGTTCACGAAGCGGTTCAACTCGCCGTCGGGAGTCAGGAGCTGGCCGCCGAGTCCGGGGTGTCGCTCGAGGAGTGCGGTCACGAGCTCGCCGACGGTCGTGCCGTCCAGCTCGAGGGACTTGGCGCCCGCGACCGATGGTCGCAGGACGGCGGGGATGAAGACCGTGCTCATTGGGTTGCCTCAGGATTCGTGATGGAGGATCCGCCGAACCCGGCGCCACCGAGGACGAACGGCGCATCGACGGGGAAGGCGGCGAGAACCGGTGCCTCGCCGCGCTCACGGGCCTCACGGGCTGCGTCGGAGCAGGTCGGGCAGGTGGGATCGCGTCGAAG
>JBDTOF010000161.1:0-6039 GCA_039933375.1 Chloroflexota bacterium | reverse complement strand
CGGTCGCGTTCACGTGAACGCCCTGGAGCGTGGAGCGCTCGATCTCCTCATACGGTCGCCCGAGTTCTTCGCAATGGCGTCGCAGGACCGAGTACTTGTGGTGGATCGTCTCCGGCCCGCCGAAGACATTGCAGGCGTCCGCATACTTCGCCACGAGGCGGAGCGTCTTCTGCTCGCCGCCGCCGCCGATCATGATCGGGATCCGGGGGCGGCTGAGGGCCTGGGGCGAGTTGAGAAGCCGCGTCGCTCGAACGTGCCGACCCTCGAAATCCTCCTCGGAGCCACGCTCCCCGGACCACATCCCGTGTGCCATCCGGAGGGTGTCCTCCAGCATCTCGAATCGCGTCCCCAGCGGCGGGAACGGGAAGCCGAGCGATTCCGACTCCGCCTGGTTCCAGGCTGCTCCGATTCCGAACCAGGCGCGACCGCCGGATAGCACGTCGAGCGTGGTCGTTGCCTTGATCCAGAGCCCGGGCTGTCGGTAGTGGATGCCGCCGACCATCAACCCCAGGCGCGCTCGGGTTGAATGTGCGGCCATGAAACCCAGTGCCGTGTTCCCTTCGAGCATTGGCTCCTCGGGTTTGCCGATACCGCGGATCTGAAAGAAGTGATCCATCACCCAGATCGAGTCGAAGCCAGCGTCGTCAGCTGCCCGCACCACGCGGGCGAGTGTTGGGCCCAATTCCGCGGCCCCGCCCGGCCACGTGAACGAGCTGATCTGAAGTCCGAATTTCAAAGAGGAGCTCCCTGAGTTGGTTGCGCGTGCAAGTATACCGGGGAGCTCGTAGGCCGGCAGCGATCGGGCCATGGCCACGCGACCTGGCAGCGAACGGGGCCGGCGTCAGGGGAACAGATCGAACGAGGCGGGCATCAGCGAATCGCGGATCGAACCTTCGCCGCGGGTGAACGCGGCGCCGCGGATCAGTGCTGCGGGGCGCCCGGCGGTCTTACCGAGCGCGAGTTCGGCGGCCGATGCGAGTTCGTCGGCGACTGCCCGGATCGTCGATCGCATCACGCGCCCATCGCGATCGACCGATCCGCGCAGATCCTCGATCGGAAGCAGGCCGGAGACGCCGATGGCGACATCCACGATGCCCCAACGCCACGGCCTACCGAAGGAGTCGGACACGATGACCGGCACGTCCACGGCGTGACGGTCCAGGATCGCTGCCCGGATTCGGGCCGCTGACGCGTCGGAGTCGACCGGCAGCAGGATCACGATGTCGCCGGTCTCCGAACCGACATTACTGGCATCGACGCCCCCATTGGCACAGATGAAGCCATGCGCGGTTTCCGTGATCACCACCCCGTTTGCCATCCGGACCACGCGGCGTGCCTCCCGGAGAACGACCTCGAGCTGACGTGCGTCTCGATCCCAACGCTTGGCGAACGCCACGACCTCGGGCCGTGGCTCGATCCCGTCGAGGGCCACAATCGCGCCCTCGGCTTTCGAGACGACCTTCTGGGTGACCACGAGTACGTCGCCGCTCTGCAGGGGAAGCGCATCGGGCGTCGCCTCGAGGGCGTCCAGGAGCAGGCGGCCGACGTCGTCGCCGGTCCTGACCTCGGGCACGCCGACGAGTCCGAACACGGCGAGCGATGGTCCGGGCAGGACCGGTGGAACCGGACGAGGCTCAGGCGGCATCGGATCCTCCGCCGACATTGCCCGAGGCGAGAAGATCGTCGCTCGTGTCGATGTCGATGGCGAGCGGGCCGGCGAGTTCCAGGTACATGGCCCCGGCGTGTTGGGCCGCGAGGGAGTGCGCTTGGCGGCTGCCTTCCCCGAAGGCCGGGTCGATCACGCCGGGGGGTGACGTGAGCAGGACATTCGTGCCGGTTCCGTGGTGATCCGGAACCAGGATCACGATGCCGCGTTCGCGTGTGGGATCGGTCGCGATGCCCGTCTCTGATGGGTCGCCCATCTCAGCGGGTGCGCCGGCCCGCGCCGCGTCGCCGGCCCGCGCCAGCACATCGTCCAGGGCTTCCGCGCCTATGGCCGGAAGGTCGATCGGGACGATCACCGTGCCGCTCGCACCCGCGGCGAGTGCCACCGTTCGGGCCTCGCGCAATGCGGCATTGAGGCCGGGCAGCCGCTGGACGAGCGTCGTCGCCCCGAAGCGTTCCGCAAGCCGGGCTGCAGCGGGGTCCGCCGTGACCAGGACCGTGCCGCTCAGTCGCGCCGCGTCGCGGGTGGCGCTCAGGGTTCGAATGGCCATCGTCGTGACGAGCTCAAGGCGCTCCTCCGCGTCGAGGGCCCCGCCGAGCCGCGTCTTCGCGTCCTCCAGCCCGCGCAACGGCACGATCGCCCAGGTCCGATCGAGGTTCGCGCCACTGGTCACGACGCGATGCTAAGCCGGGCTGGGGAGGAGGGCATCAAGCACGGTGCCCGCGAGCCGGGCACGTGCCGCGTCATCCGTCATGACGGTGTCCGTTACGAGGACCTCGAGGCCGAGATCGGCGATGGCCGGCGCGAGGGCCTCGTCGAGCCCATCGAGCACGAACAGGTCAACGGTCTCTTGCAGGATCCGTGCGACCCCCAGGGCGCTGGCCTCGTGGCCGAGCGAGGAGAGGATCCGGTCCGCGGGCCCCTTCAGGGCGCGCCCCGCAACGATCCCCGAGATCGCTGCGACTCGGACGCCGCGAGCGCGTGCATCCTCGATCGCCCCGCGGATCCCGGCCACGCCGAGGATCGGGGCGAGCGACAGGAACGGGTTGGACGGTGCCAGCACGATCGCGTCGGCTCCGGCGATCGCCGCCAGAACCTCGGGGGTCGCCCGCGCCGATGCGAGGCCCTCGTACTCGAGTTCCCGGACCTCGGGCGCCTGATGGCGACCCACGAAGTACGTCTGGAAGTCGAGCCAGCCGTCGTCGGTCAGCACCCGCGTTCGAACCGGGTCGTCGCTCATCGGGAGAATCCGGGCCGCGATACCGAGCGATGCCTGGAGGGCTGCGGCCACGACAGTCGGTCGCTCGCCCGCATGCAGCCGGGCGGTTCGCACGATATGGGTAGCCAGGTCGCGGTCACCCAGTCGGAACCAGGTCTCCTCGCCGTAGGTGGCGAGCATCTCGGCCGCAGCGAACGTTTCGCTGGCGACGCCCCAGCCCCACTCCCGGTTGTCAATCCCGGCCAGCGTGTACATCACCGTGTCGTGGTCGGGGCTCACCAGGAGCCCGTGTCGCTCCAGGTCGTCGCCGGTATTCACGATCACGGTGAGGTTCGCGCCGAGGTGCGCCTGCAGGCCATGCGCGAGCTTCGCCCCGCCGACCCCCCCGGCCAGTTCAACGACTCGCACCTCGCCTTGGTCAGCCATCGGTCAGGCGGGTCCGGACTTCTCCGATCCGCTCGATCGTCTCGAGATCGAACGGTGCCGGCAACCGCGCGATCATCGTCGTGAAGCCCAGGTCGACGTATGGCCGCATGGCGTTGGCAATCGTGTCTGGAGTCCCGAGCAGGTGCGGCACCGGTCCTGCATCCGCTGTCCCGTTCACCGCCATCTGGGTCGCCCAGGCTCTCTCTGCATCCGCCGCTCGATCTCGAATGAGCATCGGAAAGCTGACCGTCAGCTCGATTTCGGACAGGTCCCGACCGACGTCGCCGCAGTGGGAAACGAGGACATCGAGCTTCGCCTGGACCTGCTCGAGGGTGCCGGCGGTGTTCCAGGCGTCGCCCCGGAGTGCCACCGTCCGGAGCGTCTTCTTCGGTCCCGAGCCGCCAATCAGGATGGGCATCCGCGCCTGGATGGGCCGCGGCTCGCAGAGCGCGTCGTTCAAGCGGTAGAACCGTCCCTCGTGGGTGATGCGTTCACCGTCCAGCAGGCGTCGGAGGAGCATGACCGCTTCGTCCATGCGATCCAGGCGCTCGCCGAAGCCGGACCCCCAGGCACTGATCCCAAAGGCGTCATGCTCGCGCTCGAACCAGGCGCCCCCGATGCCCAGGACCGCGCGGCCCCCGGAAACGTGATCCAGGGTGGTCGCCAGCTTGGCCGTCAGTCCGGGATTGCGAAACGTGTTGGCGCCGACCATCAGTCCGAGGCGCACGCGTTGCGTGATGGGGCCGAGTGCGGCCAGGGTCGTCCAGCCCTCGAGGACGGGCTGCTCCCACGGACCGAAGATCGCGAGCAGGTGATCCCAGGTCCAGATTGAGTCCCAGCCGGCACCCTCGGCGGCGAGCGCCGCGTCCCGGAACGACGGCCAGTCGGCCTGCTGGGACCAGAGCTGGGCCCCGAACTGGAGTGGCCGGCGCTCGGCCCGCGTTGGCAGCGACCCTCGCCCCGCGCTCATTCGTCGCCGAGGTGGTCGTGCACCGACGTGACCTTGATCCGGAACGAGATTCGCGGCTGCGTGCGGAATGCGGCCAGGGTTTCCGGATCGTCACTGTCGTAGCGCGTGGCCAGTTCGCAGATGTCGTCACGGGCCGTCTCGACATCGTCGATCACCGTTTCGACGAACCCGCTGAGGGCCACCCATCGTCCGAAGTTGCTCGGCTCGAGGATGGCGAGAGAGACGCGGCCATCCCGCAGGAGGTCGGTCGGCCAGCGGCGCCCCGAACTGCTGTTCAGGAGGATCCGGTCATCCGGATCCCGCCGATACCAGGCGATCGCCTGGTGGGGCTTGCCGTCCCGCCCGATCGTCCCGACCGAAGCGATTCCCGGTTGATCGATGAACGCCCGGATGTGATCCGGGATGCGGATGGTGGTCATGGCTGGATGGTACCCGCGGAGCGTGGAGGGCCCACTGGGCGTGGCCGCGAGGGGCGCGGCGTCGCCGCGCGGGGCGCGAGGTGCCCGCGCGCGGGACCGTGACAGTCGCTCTCGCCCTCTTGTGCTCCCACATACGACCCCGTGTCGTGGTAAGGGGGCAGGTCACAGGTTCCGGGACCACGTACGCCCCCGCGTCGTGGTAGGTGCGAGCGGGGGGCAAATCGGGCGTGGCGTGCTCGCCCGGACGTGATTCCAGACGGTGACTCGGCCGCATTTCGTGCTCGGAGCGAGCCCGGTCATGCGTTGGCACGGGCGATCGGTGCCCGCCCAAGCGACAGACGCGCACCCAACACGACCCACCGTCGTTGATGGCGGCGATCAGGTGGAAATCGAGCGTCGGTAGCGGACTTCCTCGATCGGCTGACCATCGAAATCGAGCATCCGGGCCTGGCCGTCGAGCGCGAACCCGTGGCGCTCATAGAACCGGCGCGCAGGGTGATTGTCCGTGAAGACCCACAGTACGATCTCGCCGAAGCCCGCCCCGAAGAGTCTGGCCAGGGCGGCCGCGAACAGGTTCCTACCGAACCCCAGGCCGCGGAATGCCGGGTCCAGGTAGATCGCATACACCTCGCCAAGACCCGGAAGGTCGTCATCCCGCGCCGGGCCGACCGACGCAAAGCCCACCACATGTCGCTCGCGATCCTCGACAACGAGCGTGCTGGCCGGCCCCGGATGGGCGATCCGCTCCTCGAATCGAGCCTCGAGGGCCTCGGCGTCCAGACGTTCGAGGATGGCATGGGGGACGATCCCGGCGTAGGCGGCCCGCCACGAGGCCGTCCGCACACGCGCGATGGCCCGCGCATCGGCGACAACCGCCACCCGCACTGGCGTGTGGTTGACGCCGGCTGTGGCGCCCGATTCTCGCCTCGTACCCCGAGGGCTCGGGTCGGTCGCGTCCGTCACCTGAGTCGCTCGCCGGCCTCGATGGGCAGGTCGAGGCGATTCTCGGGTGGCGCCAGTGGGCAGGACCAGGCCGGATCGAACGCGCACGAAGGATGGAAGGCGAAGTTGAAGTCCAGGGTGAGGTGCCCGCGTGCGACGTCACCGCCAAGATCAGCCCCCTTGGCCGTGTCAAGCAGGTACCGGCCGGCTCCGTAGGTTGCCGTCCCGTTGGTCGAATCGCGGAACGGCAGGAAGAGGCCGCCCGCGTATCCGGCCATCCAGTACACCGACAGGGATCGAATGCCCGCAGGGAATGGGATCTCGATCTCGCCGATTCGTGTGAAGTCGAGCGCGGCACCGGTGCTCATCGGCAGGGCGAGTAATGGGCGCGCGAGCG
>JBDTOF010000160.1:0-1517 GCA_039933375.1 Chloroflexota bacterium | reverse complement strand
GCGCCAACAAGATCTGGAAGCGGATGCTCCAGGAATACGAAGCCCCGCCGATCGACCCCGGCATCGACGAGGCGCTCCAGGAGTTCATCGCGCGTCGCAAGGCTGCCTCCCCGGACTCCGAGATCTAGGCGTGGGCTTCCTTCGACGGGCGGTCGGCGGCGCGCGGGTCGGCAAGGGTCTGGGAGCGGACGCGCGCGCCGCGCTGGCAGGCGTCCTCCGCGCACCGACATTCGAACTCATCCCGCTCAAGAACGTGCATGACCAGGCGGCATTTCTGCCGGCTGGCGCAACGGTTTCGGTCACGGCATCGCCCGCCAAGGGCCTCGAGGCGACGCTCGAGCTGGCCGAGATCCTCGAGGGCCGCGGATTCCGGGCCATTCCGCACCTCTCGGCCCGGATGGTTCGAGATCGCGCGCATCTCATCGATCTCCTCGCGCGCATGGCGGACGCGAAGATCGACCGGGCGTTCGTGGTCGGCGGCGACGCGGAGGAACCCGGCGAATACCTCGATGGACTGTCTCTGCTGCGCGCGATGGCGGAGCTGGGCAATGGACCCCGCGACATCGGCATTCCCTGCTATCCCCAGGGGCATTCCACCATCCCGGAGCCGGCGCTGCTGGCTGCGCTCCTCGACAAGGCACCCTTTGCGTCCTACATGACCACCCAGTTGTGCTTCGATCCCGTTGCGATCCGCGCGTTCATCGCCGCCCGACGGGCCGATGGGAACACGCTACCCGTCAAGATCGGGATCCCCGGTGTCGCCGAGATCCCGAAGCTGCTGTCGATCAGCGCCCGCATCGGCGTCAAGGACACGGGGCGCTTCCTATCCAAGAACGCCAGGTTCGTCGGGGAGTTGCTCACATCCGGTGGCATCTACCGGCCCACGGGTCTGCTGGAGAAGTTGGGGCCGGTCCTCGCGGATCCCACAGCGAACGTCATCGATCTTCACGTCTACACGTTCAACCAGGTCGAATCCACCGAGACATGGCGGGCGGAATACCTCGCCGCGCTGCAGGCGGGATCGCCGGCGTGACGCGGGTGCTGCGATCCGGCCGCGGCGCGAGATGACGCCCGAGCAGGAGGCGCTTCGGGACGCGCTCGCATCGATGCCGCCGCGGCTGGCGCTCGTCGCGGGCCGCCTGCCGGATGCGGACGCTCCCCTGGCGCCCGGCGAGTGGTCCGCGCGCGAGGTGACGCTCCATCTCATCGTCGTCGAAGGCGAGGTCTGGCAGGCGCGACTCGATGCACTGGTCGCCGATGAATTCCCTCACTGGCCATGGGTGGAACCCGGCCTCTGGGCAGGACCTGGCGACGGAACATTCGATAGTGCCGTGGGCGTCCTCGCGGTCGCCCGAGCGGCAACTATCCGGCGTCTCGATGCACTCGACGATGCCGGCTGGACCCATCGCGGCCTGCACGCCACCCTCGGCGAGCTCGATGTGGCCGGGCTCATGCGGATCGCGCTGAACCACGACAAGGAGCACCTGGCGCAGTTCGAACAGGGCTGACGTCCGGAG
>JBDTOF010000159.1:0-2900 GCA_039933375.1 Chloroflexota bacterium | reverse complement strand
CGGGGCGCTCCAGGGCGCCGACGAGGTTGACCGGTTCGTGTCCGTTCAACTGGATGGCATCGGCATCGAGGACGGCGGCGATCCGGTTCAGCTCACCCGCCGGGAGATCTACGGTGATCGGCACGATCGCTGGGCGGGTCGCGGGTGACGCGATGGAACGGAGATGGCCCGCGAGCGCGACCGCCTCGCCCAGTTCGAGTGCCCGCGGCGTACCGGGGACGAGGTTCAGACCGATGGCGTCAGCACCGGCCCGGACAGCGGCCTCGATCCCGGCCCGGTCGGTCACGCCGCAGATCTTCACGAACGGGATGCGATCCTGATTCGCCGGATCGGTCGGCGGCCGCCCCGCCGCCACGAAGGCTCGCACCGCAGCCTCCGGCTCCGCCGCCCGGACCAGCGCCTCGCCAACGAGCGCAGCGTCGAACCCGAGAGCTCGCCAGCCACGAACCGTCGCGGGTTCGCGGACCCCCGACTCGGCAATGACGATCCTATCCTCGGGCACCATGGAGCGCATGTTTGGCGCCCGCTCTGGATCGACCTCGAGTGTCCGGAGGTCACGATTGTTGAGACCGATGAGTCGCGCATCGGTCGCGAGCGCGCGCTCCAGCTCACCCTCGTCGTGCGCCTCGACGAGCGGCTCGAGACCCAGGTCGAAGGCTCGCCGGACGAGCTGACCGAGGCGCGGTCCGGGATGCAGCACAGCCAGGAGCAGGACGAGGTCGGCTCCTGCCGCACGCAGCAGGTCGAGCTGTCGGGCCTCGACCACGAAGTCCTTGGCCAGGACCGGGATCGACACCGCTGCGCGGATTGCGGCCAGATCCGAAACGGCTCCCCTGAACCAGTGCGGTTCGCAGAGGACCGAGATCGCGGCCGCACCGCCCCGCTCGTAGGCCTGGGCACGAGCGACGATGTCGTCGGTCGCGGCGGCGATCGTGCCAGCTGACGGCGATGCGCGTTTGATCTCGGCAATCAGATGCAGACCAGGCGCCGCCAGGCGCTCCGCTACGGGGCGGACCGGCGCGGCCGTACGAACCATTCGTCGCAATTCCGATGGCTCGATGGCTTCCAGCTCGGCCCGGATATCGGTCCGGCGACGGCTCGCGATCTGGGCGACGACTCCTGTCGCACCTCGCTTGGCCACCCGGTGCACCGCCACGTCCTTTGCAGGCATCAGACGGCTCCACCGTCAGCGCCCTGAGCGGCTTCGGCCGCGCGCTTCGCCTCACGAAGACGCCCCAGCAGTCGCAGGGCAGCGCCGCCATCGATCGTCTCGGCTGCCACAACGATCCCGTCGCGGATCGCACGCACGTGACCCGCAGCGACGAGAGCCGCGCCGGCATTGAGGAGCACGACGTCGCGCCGGGCGGCACCTCGGCCCTCGAGGACCTCGACCGTCAGCGCAGCGTTCTCCTCGGCTGAACCACCGCGCAGCTCGCTCGTCGCGGCGGCCCGCAGCCCCAGGCGACCGGGATCGATCGTGGACCGGCGAATGCCGCTCGCGGAGACATCGCGAATGACGCCGCTGCCGTCGAGTGGAAGTTCGTCGACACCGGCGCCGTGGACGACCAACGTACGCTCTGTCCCGAGCCGTTTCGCGACTGCAGCGATCCGGGATGCGGCTGTGGCATCGCCGACGCCGATCAACGCGCGGGTCGTCCCGGCGGGGTTGGTGAGCGGCCCAAGGAGGTTGAAGGCCGTTCGCACGCCGATCTCGCGGCGGGTCGGGCCGGCATGGCGCATCGCCGGGTGGAAGATCGGTGCGAACAGGAACGCAAACCCGAACTCGACCAGATCCGCGGCAGCGGACTCGGCCGTGTGCTCGACGCGAACACCGAGGGCATCGAGGACGTCCGCCGCTCCCGAACGGGACGTGATGGCCCGGTTGCCGTGCTTGGCCACCGGCACGCCGGCTGCTGCAACCACGAGCGCCGAGGTCGTCGAGATGTTGAAGGTCCCCGAGCCGTCGCCACCGGTCCCGACCACGTCGATCGTGCCGACCGGCGCCTCGACCCGCAGGACCCGGTCACGCATCGCCGACGCGAACCCGGCAAGTTCGTCGATCGTCTCGCCGCGCATCCTGAGGGCCACGAGGAAAGCCGCCAGCTGGGCCGGGGTCGCCTCCCCGTCCATGACCGAGCCCATCGCAGCTCGCGCCTCCTCGAGGTCGAGGGTCCGGCCTTCGATGACCGACGCGAGTGCGGCGCGAACAGCATCGCTCATCGGTTCTCCTCCGGACTCCGATGGCGCTCCGCGAGCCCGGCCGTCGCAAAGGATCCCGTCGCGTCGTCCAGGAGCGAGGCTTCGCCCTCCCCGGCCAGACGTAGAAAGTTGGCCAGAAGGTGCGGGCCCTGTGGCGTCAGCACACTCTCAGGATGGAACTGCACGCCTTCCATCGGCAAGGTGACGTGGCGGATGCCCATGATCACGCGATCGACCTCGGAGATGGCCGTCACCCGGAATTCGGTGGGGAGCGTCTCTGGATCGATCGCGAGCGAGTGGTAGCGGGCAGCCATGAAGCTCGGGGGCATGCCCGCCAGCAGGCCAGTCCCGTCATGGGACACCTCGGACGCCTCGCCGTGGACGAGGGTCGGCGCACGCACGATGGACCCGCCGAACGCCGCGGCCATCGACTGCATCCCGAGACAGACCCCGAGGAGTGGGATCTCGCGATCGGCGGCCACCCGGATCGCGTCCATGGACACGCCAGCGTCGTTCGGATTCCCGGGGCCCGGCGAGATGACGATGCCGCGAAGATCGGCCTCGGGATCATCCGCCAGGGTTTCAACGCCGGTCCGGTCGATGGCATCGTTGCGCAGCACCACGATCCGCGCCCCGGTCGCCTCGAGCGCCTGGACGAGGTTGAAGGTGAAGCTGTCGTAGTTGTCGACCACGAGGATCAT
>JBDTOF010000158.1:0-4933 GCA_039933375.1 Chloroflexota bacterium | reverse complement strand
CGCAGCGCGCGGCTGATCTCCCGGCTGTTGGTGACGGTGATGCCCGCCCCCATCCGGGGATCGCCTCGTGCCAGTCGGGTGGCGCTCGCCCAGCCGGAGGCCGCAAGCGACGAGGCGATCGGCCACAGTCGTTCATCGGCGGCCACCGCTTCGACCAGGATCGCCGACAGGACGAGCGGCAGATGGCTGACGGCCGCCACCGCAGCGTCGTGGTCCGTCGCGGACAGTGAAAGCGGAGTGGCACCGCATGCCTCGGCCAGCCAGCGAACGGGAGCATCGGCATCGGATCCCGATCCATCGGGCGCCACCACGACCCAGGGACGCCCGGCGAAGAGATCGGCGCTCGAGGCAGCGTACCCACTACGCTCCCGGCCGGCCATGGGATGACCACCGACGAACCGGAGGCCGGCCGCCGCCGCAGCAGCCATGACGGTCGACTTGGTGCTCGCCACGTCCGTAACCAGGGCCGAGGACTTGATTGATCCGGCCAGGTCAGAACCAAGCCGACGGACGAGGTTGATGGTCTCGAGCGGCGGCGCGGCGATCACCACGAGGTCGGCGTTCACCAGCGCTGCGCCCGGGTCGGGAGCGGCCTCCTGGATGACACCTTCGCGGAGCGCCTGGCCTGGCCCGACGCCACCCGGCGTCCAGGCCACGATCCTCGGGGCATTCTCATGACGAACCAGGGCCCTGGCGATCGATCCACCGATGAGGCCCAACCCCAGAAGTGCGACGGTCTCAGGCCGGCGCGAGATCACTCCAGCCAGCCGCCCGAACGTCGGCCCGGCCCGCCGTCACCATCACGCCGCCGGTCGCGACGGCGCTCCGAACTACGGCGCTCCGGCTCTGGGGGGTCTGGCGGGCCAGGATCATCGGCGGGATTCTGCCGGCGCTCGACGTGGCGCCGATCGGCTTGGCGCCGGTCCGAGCTGAGCGGCGCGCCGCAGCGCGGACAGCGTCGCTCGTCGGCGAACAGCTGCTCGATCGGCGCGGTGGCATAGACCTCTCGCCCACAGGTTCGACAGACGATCCGTGGCATGTTCGCTCCCCTCGGCCGACGTTGATGGATCGATCCTACCCGGCTCCGACTCGTCGCGGTGAACGGGGCCGATTAGGGGGCGCACCACAGACCCGAAACGGCGGCCGTAGGACTGCTGTTGGTTCCGCTATTGGCCGAGCTGCACCGAGCGAAGTTCCTGGTAGCGCGCCGGACCATGTCCCAGGTGACTCCGGTAGAGAACCAGGCGGTCCGCGACGAACGACAGATCCAGGTTGGCCGCCGCCACCACGAGTCGCTCACCAGCCTCGGCCGCGACATGGACACCGTCGGTCCGGGCGATGGTCAGGTGGGGACGAAATGGTCGAGCCTCCAGCGCCCATCCGGCGGCCACCAGCTCCGCGGTGACAGCATCGGACAGCAAACCGAGCCCGGTCGCACCTTCGCGGATTCCGACCCATAGCGCCCGGGGCCGGTGCGCCTCGGGAAAGGCCCCGGCGCCGCCAACACGAACCGCGAAGGATCCTGGTCCTGCCGCCGCCGCCCGCTCCACCGCTGCGGCGACGATTTCGACGTTCGCCGCCGGTGTCGGCCCCAGGAAGCGGATCGTCACATGTAACCCGGCCATCTGGACCCAGCGGACTCGCTCTCCGGGTGGACCGAGTTCATCCCGGACGACCGCGACCAGCTCGCCGATGCGTGTGGCGACCGGCGCGGGAATCGGGACAGCCACGAAGAGCCGCGGGACATCCGACCCACCCCGGCCCGGCGGACGGTCGCGTGCGATCTGCACGCCGAGTTCGTCGCCTCGACCAGTCATTTCGCGGCAGCGTCCCGCTCTCCGAGCCAGGTTTCGCGATCCATCCGGAGGATTTCCAGGGCGCGGTCGCGATCTCGCCAACCGAGTACCTCGACGGTCTTGTCCTCGAGCAGCTTGTAGGTCTCGAAGAAGTGGAGAATCTCGACGAGCCGGTGCGGGCGAATCTGGTCGAGACGCTCGATGTGCGCCTGGTGAGCATCACCCTCGGCAACGCACAGGACCTTGTAGTCGGCCCCCTTCTCATCGGCCATCTCGAGGACACCGATCGGTCGGGCCCAGACGTGGCAGCCCGTGAACGTGGGCTCGTCGATGATCAGGAGGGCGTCGGTGTGATCGCCGTCATCGGCGCGGGTCCCTTCGATGAACCCGTAGTCGAAGTTGTAGTAGACGGCAGAGGAGAGCACCCGGTCGAGGCGAAACACCCCGGCGGTTTCATCGAACTCGTACTTGTTCCGGGTGCCGCGAGGGATCTCGACGACGACCTCGATGATCCCGGGAAACGCGCGCGTCTGTTGCATGACCCGACGATACCGCGCTGGCCGCCGACTCGCCTGCGCGGCGGTGCCGGCTGCGACTCAGGCGCTGAGCGTTCCCTGGTGGTAGAGGGCGATCCATTGATCACCCTCTAGCTGCCAGAGCGTCATCCGGTGGCTGCGGCGCTCCTCCTGGCGGAGTTGGTAGGTCACGAGCCAGGTATCGCCACTGACCGGCCGGCAGGCGAAGGCCGAGAGCTCCAGGCCCGCCATCGGCACGTACGTCGGGTCCGCGTATCGCTCGACCAGGACCGCAAGCACGGTCGCTCGGTCGTAGATCGTCCCACTGGCCCCGACTTCCCAATAGCCGGACGCCGTCATCGCCTCGAACACCGCCCGGGAGGTCCCGAACTCCGCGCGATGGAAGATCGGCTCGCGAGCTCGAAGTGCGATCGCGACCTCGTCGGCGCCCGAGCCGTCGTTCGCAGGCACCGTCTGGTCAGTCGTTGTAGAGACGCTCCTCGATGAGCTTCTCCTGCACCGTCCGGCCGTTCGGGTCAAAGCAGGAGTACTCGAAGTGCTTCTCGAACTCGAGATCGACGTTGTCCTGACCGCCGCGGTTCTTCTCAACCGAGACGATGACCCAGTCGCGGAAGCGCTGTGCCTGATACGGGTTGAACTCGATGTTGACCTTGGCGACGATGTGGTACTTCTCGTTGAGGATGATGATGATGTCGGCTTCGTAGTTGATGGCCGAGGAGCCACGGAG
Source organism: Chloroflexota bacterium (assembly GCA_039933375.1). Taxonomy (GTDB): domain Bacteria; phylum Chloroflexota; class Limnocylindria; order Limnocylindrales; family CSP1-4; genus UBA5189. The sequence goes on along the minus strand of JBDTOF010000158.1, from coordinate 1,874 downwards.
GTGGTAATTGCGAAGTCGCGAAGCCTTCAGCCCTTCCTTGTCCGCAGCCACGATGGCGATCATCGGCACCTCCTCGGACAGGGCGATGTCCTTGAGCCCGTTGACCACGAAGGTGACCTTCTCGGTTTCGGTGCTGGGCTCCGGGATCTGGGGCACCTTCTGGAGGTAGTCCACGATCACCATCAGGCGCTTCTCGCCAGCGAGGATCCGGAACTCCTGGACGAGCTGACGGACGTTATCAATCGTGCTCGCCGTGGCCGAGCCACGAAGCAGGAAGAGGTTCTGGCCGTACCGGGCGATCCGGTCGAGCGATGGCCGGAGGCGTGGGTTGTTGGCCAGATTCGGGACCTCGGTCCCGTCGGCGGACCAGGTGCCGACGATCTCCTTGCGGACATCCTGGATCTTGATCGCACCGGTCTTCTGGGGCATGTGAGCCAGGGCGGACTCAAGGGCGATCAGACGGTTCAGCAGGTATGGCTCGTCGTGTTCGAAGCAGAGGTAGAGAACGCTCGCCTGCCCGGAGGCGGCGACGTTCCGCGCCATCTGGAGCGCCATCGTCGTCTTGCCGGTGCCCTGGGCTCCACCAATGAGGAGCAGCTCACCGGGGCGAAGCCCGCCACCGATCGTCTTGTCCAGTGGTGTCATCCCCAGCGGGACGGGCTGATACTCCCCCACCTTCCCGCTGACGACCTTGTCGTTCACCTCGACGAGCACGTCGAGTGCCGATCGGGGCGCCATGCTGCCCGTGGCTGAGTCGACGCGCCAGGCGGTGGCGCCTGCCGCTTCAGGTGCCTTGTCTGATGTCGTCACGATCGTCTGAACCTCCCCGCATTGTTGCCGTGTCTGCATCGTAGCACCGGGGTCCGCCCCGTCTCGTGACCCGACTGGCGGTCCCATAACGCCATTTGTACCGGGCGCCCTTGGTCTCAGTCATCGTCGGCTTGCGAACCGCAGGCTCCTAACAGATCCCAGAGGAGACAGATGGCGCGGATTCCCGTCTCGTAGTTCGCCAGAACCATGTTCTCATTCGGCGCATGCGCGTGGTCATCCGCGTTGGTGAAACCCATCAGGACGACGGGCAAGCCGAGGCGATGCTCGAACATCTCTGTCACGGGAATTGATCCGCCTGCCCCGATGAAAACCGGGGCCTGACCAAAGGTGGCCTCGATCGCCAAGGCCGCGGCCGAGGTAACGGGGTCGTCGATGCGGGTTCGAACCGGCATTCCGGCGCCCAGCTGATCGACGGACACGGTCACGCCGGGCGGACAGATCTGACGGACGTGGGCCTCGAACTTCGGAAACAGATCGGCCGGATCCTGGTTGGCCACGAGTCGCATGCTGACCTTGGCGTGGGCGTGCGCCGGGATGATCGTCTTGGCGCCGTCGCCCTGGAAGCCACCCCAGACCCCGTTCACGTCCAATGTCGGACGTGCCCAGATCCGCTCGAGCACCGAGTATCCTGCCTCGCCCCTGAGATCGACAGCACCGGCGTCGGTCTGGAACCGGACTACATCGAACTCAAGCGCCTCGAAGGAGCGCCGCTCCTCTTCATCCAGCTCGACCACGTCGTCATAGAACCCAGGGACGAGGACCCGACCGTCCGGGTCCTTCAAACCGGCCAGGATCCGGGCGAGGGCATTGGCCGGGTTCTCGACCGCCCCGCCATAGGACCCGGAGTGCAGGTCGATGGGCGTGCCGACGACGTTGATCTGGGTGTAAAGCATCCCGCGGAGGGTCTGTGTGATCGCCGGGACGTTGCCCTCGAAGAACTTGGTGTCCGAGATCACGACTGCATCAGCCTCGAGCCGATGGCGGTTCGCCTCCAGCCAGCCAGGGAGGCTCGCCGAGCTGCTCTCCTCCTCGCCCTCGAAGAC
>JBDTOF010000157.1:0-3470 GCA_039933375.1 Chloroflexota bacterium | reverse complement strand
CCGACCGGCGAGCCCTCACCGTTGCCACGAAGTTCATGCCGGTGGCTCCGGCTGAGTCGATCGTGGCTCGCCAGGCCGCTGGCAGCCGGCGGCGCCTCGATGTCGAAGCGCTCGACCTTTACTACGTGCACTGGCCGAATCCATTCGTGTCACAGCGCCGGGTGATGCAGTCGCTGCGGCCGTTGCTGGAATCCGGCGCGGTGCGGCGAGTCGGCGTCAGCAACTACTCGCTTCGACAGTGGATCGACGCCGAACGGGCCCTGCGCGCACCGGTGATTGCAAATCAGGTCTCATTCAGCCTGGTCGATCCGCGCCCAGCCCTCGATCTCGTTCCGCATGCGGCTGCGCTGGGGCGTCTCGTTGTGGCGTATTCGCCCCTTGGACAGGGGCTGCTTGCCGGGGCAGAGGGATCGATTCCCGCTGGCGGGCTCAGAGCACGGAGCCGCGGATTTCGAGAGGCGAATCGTCGTCGTGCCGCGCCGCTGTTGAACGCCGTGCGCGAGGTCGCCTCGGGCCACGGGGCAACACCCGCCCAAGTGGCACTCGCCTGGGTCATTCGGCACCCCAACACCGTCGCCATCCCCGGAGCGCGAACGGTGGTCCAGCTCGAAGAGAATGCTGCGGCCGCGGACCTGGAGCTGAGCGACGCCGAATTCGATCGTCTGACCGCTGAGTCGGAGGCATTCGCCGCGATCCGGCGTTGATCGTCCGGGGCTACCCTTGGGCTGATGCCTCACCTCCTCGCCGACGAGCTGCTTTCCGATCTTGATCCGGAGCAGGAGGAGGCTGTTCGCGCAGTGACCGGACCGGTCGCGATCCATGCGGGCGCCGGCAGCGGCAAGACGAGGGTCATCAGCCGGCGGACCGCCTACGCCATTTCGACCGGTGTCGTGCCAGCCGATGAGGTGCTCGTCGTCAGCTTCACGGACAAGGCAGCCACCACGATGGTGTCGCGCCTCCGCGCGTTGGGCCTCCATGGCGTGACGGCGCGAACCTTTCATGCCCAGGCCCTGAGCCAGCTTCGCCACTTCTGGCCGAGTCGCCATGACGGAGCTCCGCTGCCCGACCTCCTCGACTCCAAGCTCGCCATCCTGAGCCGCCTGGCTCGTCAGCTGCCCGGGCACTACCGCTTCACGCCGTCACGGGATCTTGCATCCGAGATCGAGTGGGCCAAGGCCAGGCGGATCCTCCCGACCGACTACGAAGGTGCCGCGATTGCTGGCGACCGCGAGCCACCGATCCCGGTCGATCTCTTCGTTCGACTGTTCGGCGACTACGAGCGGGCCAAGGCCAGGGCCAACCGGATCGACTTCGACGACCTGCTGATCGAGACCGTCCTGCTGCTCGAGACCGATCCAGACGCCGCGACCACCGTCCGGGCTCGGAAGCGGTGGTTCAGCGTGGATGAATACCAGGACACCAACCCACTCCAGCAGCGCCTCCTTGAGCTGTGGCTGGGCGATCGCGACGACCTGTGCGTGGTCGGAGACGAAGACCAGTCCATCTATACGTTCACCGGTGCCACGTCGGACTATCTGACGGGTTTTGCCGAGCGACACCCGGGAACTCGCGAGGTGCTGCTCTCACGCAACTATCGGAGTTCGCCGGAGATCCTCGCCCTCGCCAACCGACTGCTGGCTGCAGAGGGTCGCCGGAAGCGGCTCATCGCGACCAGGCCAGCGGGACCCCAGCCGACGATCCAGCGAATGACGGACGGCGAGGCCGAGCTCGCGCACCTCGTGACGTCGATCCGGGCGCTGCGTGCAGCCGACACGCCGACGTCCGAGATCGCGATCCTGGTCCGAATGAACGCCCAGATCCCGCCGATCGAAGCCGCGCTGACCAAGGCCGGCATCCCGTTCCGCGTCGCGGGCCAACGGTTCTTTGAGCGGCCCGAAGTCAAGGACGCGCTGCGGTTACTCCGCCGCCTCTCGGTCGGCGCCGATCCCCTCGTCGGCTCGTTGCTGCTGGCCGCCTTCGACGCCCGCCTGCGGGCCGACCTCGGGTTCGAGGGGCAATCCGACACTGGCGGCGTCGGTGGATCCCGGCCCGGGGCGGAGGCTCGTGAGCGGGATGCCTCGCTGGCACTCCTGCTCGAGATCGCCGGCCAGGCCGTTGCCGCCCGGCACGACATCGATCACGATGCATTGGTCGCCGAGTTCAATGCGCGCGCCGAGGCCGAGTCCGCGGGCTCCGCCGACGGGGTGAACCTGTTGACCTACCACCGGGCCAAGGGGCTCGAATGGGATGCCGTCTTTCTCCCGCAGCTCGAGGAGGGGACCCTACCGATCCGACAGGCTGAATCGGACGAGGAGTTGGCCGAGGAACGCCGACTCCTGTACGTCGGACTCACGCGGGCGCGTGTGCACCTCGCGCTCTCGTGGGCCGAGCGACGTTCCGGAGCGGGCGACCGCGACGTCCGTCGCCGGCCGAGCCGGTTCCTCGCGGCCCTCGACGGCCGCCAGGCCCATGCCGGTCGCGTGACGGTGATCCCGGGCGCCCCGAAGTTGGCAGCCCCGCGCCGCGACCGCGCCGGACGGAGAGTCGATGAGACCCCGCTGATGGCCGCGCTCAAGGACTGGCGGCTGATAGCCGCCCGCTCCGACGGGGTCCCGGCGTACGTGATCGCGCCGGATTCCCTGCTCGAGGCGATCGCGGACCTTCGACCCTCCACGATTCCGGCGCTTCGGCGGGTCAAGGGCATGGGGCCGTCGCGCCTCGCGCGATACGGCGAGGAGATGATCGCGATCGTCAGGGCGGGGCGCTGACCAGCTCCAGGCCGTGACCCTTCAGAATTGCGGCATGCCTTCCGTTTCCTCGTCACGACTGATCCTCGCCGGAGTCGCGGCACCCGTGATCAGCTGGGGCCTGAGCGTCGTGGTCATCGCGACATGGCCCGGCTATGACCCGCTGTCGCAGTCAATCAGCCTGCTCGCGAATGCGCCGCTCGGCTGGCTCCAGACGGTCGCGTTCGCAGCCGGCGGATGCCTCGGCCTTGCCTGGGCGGTCGGCCTGTCGAGCGTGCTCGGTGCAACCCGACGGGATCGTGTCGTCGTGCGGGCACTTCTCCTCGTTCAGGCTCTGATCACCTTCGCATTCGCGATCTTCCCCACCGATCCGACCGGGACGCCGATGTCGGTCATCGGGCGGCTACACCTCGCGGACTTCTATGCGTACTCGGTGACCATGCCGCTGACGCTCCTCGTCGTCGGCTTCGTCATGCGTCGGGATCCTCGGTGGCAGGCTGCGGCCCGTCCGACATTACTGGCGGCTGCACTCGTCATTCTGGCGACGTTGCTCGTCCCGCTCACGGTCGATGGCCCGCTCACCCCCTGGCTCGGGCTCCTCGAACGGCTCTACGTGGCAATCCCGTCCGTGTGGCAGCTCGGTGTTGGTATGGCCGCGTTGCGGCGCACTTCCGTGGGCTCGAAGCCGATTCGGGCCACTGAGGGCGTGTGAACGAACGATTG
>JBDTOF010000156.1:0-5085 GCA_039933375.1 Chloroflexota bacterium | reverse complement strand
GTGCGAAGCGGGACGAGGATGGCTACTACTGGCTGCTCGGCCGCGTCGACGACGTCATGAACATTGCGGGTCACCGGATCTCGACGACCGAGGTCGAATCGGCGCTGGTCGATCACAAGTCCGTGGCCGAGTCCGCCGTCGTGGGGGTCAAGGACGAGGTTTCGGGGCAGGCCATCTTCGCCTTCGTGATCCTGAAGGCGGACCAGACGCCATCCGATGCGCTCGGCGTCCAGCTCCGAGAGCACGTGGCCTATGTCATCGGCCCCATCGCCCGCCCGAAGCACCTCATGTTCGTGCCCGACCTGCCCAAGACGCGTTCCGGCAAGATCATGCGGCGGCTCCTGCGCGACATTGCCGAGGGCCGCACACTGGGCGACACGACCACGCTGGCGGACGCCGCCGTCGTGGATGCGATCAGGGATAATTCGGGCCGAACGGAGGAGTAGGGCATGCCGTCATGGTTCGGCCGTAAGAAGGACCCGCCCAGCGAATCGGCTGCGCCCGAGGCGTCCGGCGGCGCGTCCGGAGCACTGCGCTCTGTTCGATTCATCGGATACACGGAGGACTGGCGGCTCGAGGGAGCGATGCTGTTGGCGGGCCGACTGCTCGACACGCTCAACCGGCGCGACGGCATCCCGCTGGTTGACGTCACCTGGGCGCCGCTGGATGGCAGCGCCTCGATGGAGCCAGCGCCCGGGATCCAGAGTGTCGATCCGTACGACCTGATCGTGGTGGTCGCTGGTGAAGACACATTGGCTGGGGTGACCGCGGAAGAACGTGCCGCGCACCGGGTCCACAAGGTGACCTTTGCCGTCGCGTTGGAGGCGCCTCCGTTCCGTGTGGTCGGGGTCATCAGTCTTCATCCCGGGTCGAACCCGGAATCGCTGCTCGAGCGCGGGTCCCAGATGTTCGCGGCGGTCAAGGACGCGGTCGTCAAGGTGGGTGACGGACTCATCGACCTCGGGCAAGCCGAGGTCGTCCTCGTGAACCGGTTCTATCTGCGGGACGTCGCCCAGGTGGATCGGGCGACCGGCCTGCGCCATGAGCCATTTCCGGGGGGACGCCAGGGCATCGGCTGATCTGAGCGCCAGGCGCTGGGGTGCCCGTCAGGTTCTGGCGACCTGCTTTCGGCCGAGGAGGCCATTCAGATTCCACGGCCGACTGCGCTGGTCCGGAATCGCGTGCGAGTCAGGCTCGCCGATCCCCAGGATCTGATCTGCGAGGTGTTCGAAGTCTCCACAGACTGGGTCCTTCGGGAACATTTCCAGGACTGTCCGACCTTCATTCGCGGCGCGGACGAAGAGCATCCCACCAGATCTAATGCTGGCGACTGCTTTGAGCCCCACTGCCTCTTCGATCTGCTCGACCGAGACGCCGCTCTTGGCTCGGTTGACGACCATCGCGAGCCGATCGTGGAGTCCGAGTTCGCGGGCCACCATGGACAGTTGGGCGGCGGCCCGGATGGCGGGCAGGTCCGGCGTGACAGGAACGATGATCCGGTCCGCAATCGCGAAGATCCGCTGGTTGACGTCGCTGTAGGACGGGTGCAGGTCCACGACGATGACATCGACGCCCCAGCGCGCCGCCAGGATTGCCTCCTCGACGCGCTCGGCGTTGAGGTCCGGCATGGACAGGGGGTTCGAGACGAGCGCCGCGACCCTGATACCGGACTCGTGGGCAGCCGCGATATCGAGAAGACCTTCGGGTGGACCGCCTTCGTCCTCATCCAGCCACGCATCAACGAGCGTGCGCCCGGACTCCATGCCGAGTGACATGGTCACGTGGCCCGTAACGGTGTCGGCATCGACGAGCAGGACCTGCCGGTCCCGAAGGCGCTGCAACGCGCTGGCGAGGTTGGTTGCGATTGTCGTCTTTCCGACGCCACCCTTCGGGTTGAACACCGCAATGACGGGCGAGCGGGCCGCCCACGCTGCTTCGACCGGGCCACGCGACATTACTGCGCCATCGGATGACACCGGGGCGACCTGTGATCGAATGATCATCGCCTCGGCGCGCCAGCGAATTCCGTCAGCGTCGACCGGTCGGACGACGATTTCGTCGCCTGGACCAAATTCATGCTTGTTCAGGAGCGCGTCGACCTGGTCCGGCCCGACGACGATGAGCGCTGGAACCTCGATCCCGTCCGCACGGAGCTGGGCCAGGACCCTGGGCAGCTCCTCCGGGTCGTCGGTGACCTCGAGGATCGCCAGGGCGATCGGCATCCCGGCATTGACGACCGCGGCGAGCTCGCCAGCAGTCTCAAGCTTCATGATGCCGAAGTCAGCCGCCATGAGATGTTCGACGACAGCGTCACGCTCGCCGACTGGGAGATCGATGGCGATGGTCGATCGGGGCATGGAGATGATTTCCTCGATCCTACGCGCTGGGTTCTGCGGCGGTCACGGTCAGCAACCCATCGGCCGTACCCGTGACGCTCGCGGAGAAGCCGCTGAGGTCGGAGATCACAGCGCTGAGGTCGATCGACGGTTCGTGCCGGACACTGAAGATGAATTCGCCAGCGGGTCCCGAGGCGACGGAGATCGCATCGACACCGGGTGTCTTGGCAACGGCGCGCTTGAAGCCCGCGATGCTGGCAACACTGACGAGGCCCGTGACGGCAACCGTTGTCGTGACAGGCTCGATGCCCGGGTCGCCCTCGATAGCTGCCCTGGGCAGATCAGACTCCGTCTCGGCAGACGCTCCGACTTCGAAGTTGATCGCGCCGAGATCGGCGCTCGCCTCTGCCTCGGCCGCCGCGGCGTCGTCGGCATCGAGCGACCACGCTGAGCCGACTGCGTCATCCGGCTCGTCATCGAGAGCGGGTGGCTCTGGCATCTGCTCGGCGAAGCCGGCCAGACGCGCGGCGTCGTCCTCGGCGAGGAGGCTGCGGAAGAATTCGTCCATGCGGGCTTCGAAGCCACTCACGGTGCCTTGGACGTGCTCGATGCGTCGCTCGACGCTGGCCGTGTGGGCCTCGGTTTCGAGCTCGAGTCGACGCTTTCGCTCAGCGACCTTCTCATCGGTCAGGTCGCGAACGCGGGCGATCTGGGCCTTGGACCAGTCGCGGATCTTCCCGACGTCCTGATCGTGACTCGAGCGCAGGTCGGCCGCCTCGGTCTCGGCCGACGCCTGGATGACCTGGATCCGGTCTCCGGCCTCGGTCCTGGTCCGAGCAAGGACCTCAGCGCGCGCGGTCTCGGCGGCCTCACGCATGGCGCGCACGAGTCCAGCCATCAGCGGGTTCGCTGGGCGGGCGTTGGTCGTGGTTTGGATGGTCGCGACCGGGGAGTCGGAGGTATCGACGCTGGCGGCGGCTCCATCAGAGTCGCCGGTGACCGCGCCGTTGGCCTCGCTCACGGTTTCGGTGGCATCCTCGAGAGACGCGTCCCTCCCGGCGTTCGCGGGCCCGGGTGCTGGATCGTCCTTGTAGGTGGTGTTCCAGGGCCTCGAGTCCGTGTCCGATGTCGTCTGTTCCGTCGCCATGATTGGTTCGTCCTCGCCGCTGGTGGGTTCGATTTCCGTCCATTGGCCCCACTCGGGGGGCGCTATCCGCTTGTCGGTCACACCGGTCGCGCCTGTCCCTGGCACAGGGGCCCATGGGCGCCGGAGCGCTGACCGGCGCTCGGTGGTGGCCACGTCGGTTCGTTCTTGCGCTGTGGTTACGTAGGGTTCGATGGAACGGGTGCTGGTTGCATAGTGGTTGTCCGTGGTGCGTACGGGCAGTCGGCCGGTCGTACCGGTCGACCGATCCTGTCGTACTAGTCGCGGACGGAGGCGGAACCCACGAAGTCGCGGATCGCCCCTCCGTCGTACGATCGCGCCGTGCATGACGAGACGACCCGCTCCCCAGCCGTTCCAACCGCGACCTTCGATGGCCGTCCCGGCCTGCTCGACACGCGCGGCCGCGCACTCCGCGATCTCCGGATTTCGGTCACCGACCGGTGCAACTTCCGGTGCACCTACTGCATGCCGGCGGAGGTCTTCGGGCGGGACTACGCGTTCCTGCCCCACACCGAGGTCCTGACCTACGAGGAGATCCGACGCCTTGCGGGCCTGGCGGTCGGACTGGGGGTCCAGAAGCTTCGGATCACGGGTGGCGAGCCGCTGATCCGGCGCGCCCTTCCGGACCTGATCGGCATGCTGGCTGAGCTGCGAACGTCTGACGGCGAGCCAGTCGATCTCACCTTGACGACGAATGGCTCCGCGCTTCGACCCCTGGCTGCCGAGCTCGCCAAAGCTGGCCTGCAGCGCATCACGATTTCCCTGGACTCCCTCGACGACGCCACATTCCGACGGATGAACGGGGTCGACTTTCCCGTTCAGCGGGTGCTCGACGGGATCGACGCGGCCCGGACCGCGGGGCTCGACCCGATCAAGATCAACATGGTGGTGAAGCGGGGCGAGAACGAGGACAGCATCGTCCCAATGGCTCGATGGGCCCGCGACGAGGGGTTGATCCTCCGCTTCATCGAGTTCATGGATGTCGGGACCACCAACGGCTGGCGCCTCGACGACGTCGTGTCCGCCGCCGAGATCGTGGCCCGTATCGACGCCGCCATGCCGCTCGAACCGGCCCCGGCCGGATATCGCGGCGAGGTCGCCGGCCGGTGGGCGTATCGCGATGGCTCCGGCGAGATCGGCGTCATCGCGTCGGTGACGCAGCCGTTCTGCGGCGACTGTACGCGCGCTCGCCTATCGGCCGAGGGGAAGCTCTACACGTGCCTCTTCAGCGCCCACGGCACGGACCTGCGCGGACCGCTTCGAAGCGGGGCAACCGACAGCGACCTGCGAGCTGTCCTGGAGGCGGTGTGGACCGCTCGAACGGATCGCTACTCGGAGCTCCGGACCAGCGCGACCAGCCGGCTTCCGCGGATCGAAATGTTCGCCGTCGGGGGCTGAGGTGCGAGCCGGCCGGCGAGGTCGTTGCGGCCGGCGTGCGTCGGCCACGGACCCGGCGTGCGTCAGCCGCGGACCCGGCGTGCGTCAGCCTCGCTTGGTTATCCACCGCCCGTCCACATCTCGTGAGAATTTCGTGGACACGATTCCCGGGTAGTCGCCTGAATTGGTGGATAACCGCGTTGCCGC
>JBDTOF010000155.1:0-2796 GCA_039933375.1 Chloroflexota bacterium | reverse complement strand
AGCGAGGCGATCGCCGACAGGGTGTGGGTCAGGTGGTCGAAGACGATGACCAGGTCCGTCTCGATGAACGCCGCGGCCGGGACGCCGACCGGGTCGGCCGTTGGGAGCGGGACGGACGGCTCGAATGCCGAGATGGCGTCGTACGCCAAGGCACCGACCGCGCCGCCGGTGAAGCGGGGCATGTCCTCCCGGGGCGCGACACGACGACGCGGGATGAAGTCACGGAGCGCCTGGAGTGGATCCGACGCATCGAACTCGCGGATCGGCAGATCCGGGGCATAGGCGACGACCCCGACCGGTCGGTCCTGGATCCGGGCTCGGCCGTCCCGAACCTCGAGCAGGCGCCTCGGACCGATACCGAGGAACGAGTACCGCCCGAGCCGCTCACCCCCCTCGACAGACTCGAGGAGATATGCCGGAGTGATCCCGTCGTCGAGGCGGAGGAACGCACCGATCGGCGTCTCGAGGTCAGCGGATCGCGTGGCGCGCAGGAGCACCGTGTCGGCCGTTGCCGAGTGGCGCTTGGCCTCGGCCAGGCTGAGCGGATCCGTGCTGCTGTTCATCGTCGGCACTGCCTCTGGTGTCCGGTATCGGGCTTCCGCCCGCTCGATCCGTGCCCTCGGGCCCGGAAATCAAGAAACGACCTTCGTCCTCCCGGGACGAAAGGTCGTGCCTTCCGCGGTGCCACCCTCATTCGGCGATTGCCGCACTTTGTATGACCGACGGGCTCCCTTCGAGATGCCGATCGGCGCTGCCCTGTATCGCTGGCGCTCTGCGCCGGAGCCTACTTGGGTCAATGGCGGCCTGGCCGCCGATTTCGCCGTTCGGTCCGGAGGCTCCCGGGTCCATTCCCTGTCGATGTCGCTCCGGTTTGCACCAGCCACCGGATCTCTATGCCGACACTCGACGGGTACTCGTCCCATTCGCAGCCCGTATTCGATTAGGCGCGGAGTCTAGGCGGAGCCCGGCGCGAGCGTCAAGGGCTCGGCTCACGACGACCACACGGACCTGGACTAATGCTTGACGGAGGCCGATGCCTGCGACTGCGCGGACGCGGCGAGCATCTGGTTGAGCTGCTCGGCCAGGACCCGCGACAGTTCCCGGCTGATTCGGATCCGACCAACCACGACATTGGGGTCCTGGTGCGGGCCGGCTTCCCCGGTTGGATCGCTGCGCTGGAGCGTCAACGTCACGCCAAAGGGACCCGCGGTCAGCGAGAAGCCGTCGGCGTACAGATCGGGGTAGTCGGACATGTTGAACCTCTCGAGTTGTTTCGGAACGATCGTCCTTCACCATACCGGCTGCAGCGCGGATCGTCAGATCGCGCAGATCGTCGAAGGTGCATGGCGTCACGGTATCGTGTCCGAGTTCAGGTGTGCAGGAGGTCCCTTGGCCGAGACTCGCGCGCTCAACTCGCCCGGCAACTCCGCGGCCATCGTCGTGGTCGGAAGCATGAACACGGACCTCGTCACCTACGTGGACCGAGCTCCAGGTCCCGGCGAGACCGTCATCGGAACCGGCTTTCGTTCCGGGTTCGGCGGAAAGGGCGCCAATCAGGCCGTCATGGCGCGGCTCCTCGGGGCGGACGTGGCGTTCATCGGTGCGCTTGGCGCGGACCCCTACGCGGCGCAGACCCTCGAGAACTTCGCTCGCTTCGGCATCGACGCGTCCGGTGTCATGCGGGTAGGCGGACCGAGCGGCGTGGCTCCGATCTGGGTCGAGGCTGACGGGACGAACCGGATCATCGTCGTCCCAGGAGCGAACGATCTCATCACGATCGAGCATGCCCTCGCGGCCGTCGTGGCACTGGATCGCATCGACGTCTGCATCGGCCAGTTCGAGGTTCCGCAATCTGTGACGGCGGCGGCGTTCCACGCGGCAAGGCTCCGTGGCGCCATCACCATCCTGAACCCGGCACCGGCGGCATCGATCGAGCCGGACCTGCTGGCAGAAACGGACTGGCTCGTCCCCAACGAGATCGAGTTCGAATTTCTGGGCGAGGACGCCGGCGGAGTGACCGATGCCGGGCTGGTTGCCGTTGCGACCAGGACCGGGACGCGGCTCGTCGTCACGCTCGGGGCGCAGGGCGCGGCGCTCGTCAGGAGCGACGGTTCCGTCACCCGGATCCCGGCTTCTACGGTCGTGGTGGTCGACACCACCGGGGCAGGTGATGCCTTCGTGGGGGGATTCTCGGTCGGTCTGGGACTCGGACTAACGGATCTCGATGCCGTCCGGCTCGGGATGGGCTGCGCATCGGCGAGCGTCACTCTTCCGGGTACGCAGGCCTCATTCCCACGCGTGGAGGAGGCGGCCGGCATTATCGCCCGGTTCCTCGGGCCGTAGGGCCGGGTCAGTCCTCGACGACCTCGTAGCCGCCCGTGGACGGGATGTAGAAGTACTCGTGCCTATAGCACCAGCGCCAGTCCTCGCCCGGGACGGCCGACCGGATCATGGGGTGCCCGTCGGCCCGGAAATGCGCCGTGGCGTGCTGGTTGGGACTGTTGTCACAGCAGTGCGTGCCACCGCAATTAAGGCACTGGCGGAGATGGACCCAGGTCGAACCCATATCCACACAGGTCTGGCAGACGTCGCGTGGCGGACCGACTTCGGCGGTCGCCGTGAAGTCCTCGCAGGGCTGGATCATCAGGTTGTGCCTCCGGGACTCGTGGATGCAGGGAAACGTGCGGGTGGCGCTGGCGGAGAGGGTGGGATTCGAACCCACGGGGCTTTCACCCGCCTGTTTTCAAGACAGGACCGTTAGACCACTCCGGCACCTCTCCGCCGCCGAGGATAGCG
>JBDTOF010000154.1:0-1847 GCA_039933375.1 Chloroflexota bacterium | reverse complement strand
TTCACGGCCCTGGTCAACGACCTCCGCCTTGCCTGCAAGCGGGTTGCGACGATCGTCGGCAAGGGTCCGCTGGTCCAGCTGGCGGGCAAGGCCGGGACCATCAACATCCAGGGCGAGGAGCAGGCACGGCTGGATATCGTCGCGGACGAGATCTTCACCCAGACACTCGAGCGCGGCGGCACCGTCGCCGCGGTGCTGTCGGAGGAGCGCGACGAGGTGCGCCGCACGCCCGCCGAGTACCCGCGTGGCCGCTATCTGCTGGCCTTTGACCCACTCGACGGCTCATCGAACGTGGACGTCAACGTGTCGGTCGGGTCGATCTTCTCGGTCCTGATTGATCCGGATCCGGACGGGGAGGTCGGTCCCGGAGCGTTCCTCCAGCCGGGGAATCGGCAGGTCTGCGCCGGCTACGCGATCTACGGCCCCACGACGATGCTGGTCCTGTCACTGGGCCGCGGCGTCCATGGGTTCACGCTGGACCGCGAGATCGGGGAATTCATGCTGACGCACCCGGACATGCGGGTCCCGGACGAAGCGAGTGAATTCGCGATCAACTCCTCCAACACGAGGTTCTGGGAGCCAGCCGTGAAGCGCTATGTGGACGAATGCATGGCCGGTAGCACGGGACCACGGGGCCGCGACTTCAACATGCGCTGGGTCGCCTCACTCGTTGCCGAGGCGCATCGCGTCCTACTTCGAGGAGGCGTGTTCCTCTACCCGCGTGACGATCGAGCCAGTGCCCGCAGTGGGAAGCTGCGCCTGCTCTACGAAGCTAATCCGATCGGCTTCCTGATCGAACAGGCCGGCGGGCGCGCCAGTTCGGGGGACGGGCCAATCCTCGATGTCCAGCCCGAGGGCATCCACCAGCGGACGGGCTTCGTCTTTGGATCCCGTGCGGAGGTCGAGCGGATCGAGTCGTATCACCGCGATCACAACAAGCGGCGCTACGACGCCCCGCTCTTTGGCTCGCGCGGCCTCTATCGCACAGGAAAGTAGGGAGCAGTCGTGTCGACATCCCATCCGATCATCGCGGTCACCGGCTCCTCGGGCGCCGGAACGTCGTCGGTCTCACGGACCTTCCAGCAGATCTTTCGCCGTGAGCACATCGACGCGGCATTCGTCGAAGGCGACGCGTTCCATCGCTACGACCGGGCGGAGATGGCCCAGCGCATGGTCGAGGAGACGGCGGCCGGGAACCACGCGTTCAGCCACTTCGGGCCGGACGCCAACCTCTTCGAGGAGCTCGAATCGCTCTTCCGAACCTACGGGACCGATGGGTCCGGGCGATTCCGGCGCTACCTGCACGACGAGATCGAAGCCGCCCCGTTTGCCCAGCCGCCAGGCACCTTCACGCCCTGGGAGGACGTTTCCCTGGACACGGATCTCCTGTTCTACGAGGGCCTCCACGGCGGGATCGCCACGGACACGATCGACGTGGCGCGGCATCCCGATCTGCTGATCGGCGTCGTGCCGGTCATCAATCTCGAGTGGATCCAGAAGATCCAGCGTGACAAGGCGACGAGGGGCTACTCGACCGAGGCGGTGACCGACACGATCCTCCGGCGAATGCCGGACTACGTGAACTACATCACGCCCCAGTTCACCCGGACCCATATCAACTTCCAGCGCGTGCCCGTCGTTGACACGTCGAACCCGTTCATCGCCCGCTATATCCCGACGCTGGACGAGAGCTTCCTGGTGATCCGTTTTCGCGATCCGCGAGCGATCGACTTCTCGTATCTCCTGACGATGCTCCACGACTCCTTCATGTCGCGCGCGAACACCCTCGTCTGCCCCGGCGGCAAGATGGATCTCGCGATGCAGCTGATCTTCACCCCGATGATCGA
>JBDTOF010000153.1:0-5271 GCA_039933375.1 Chloroflexota bacterium | reverse complement strand
CCCTCGTGGGGTACCAGCTGCAGCCCGACCCCGAAGACGATCGCCCAGGCGACGAACAGCATGCCGAACAGGTACTTGCCGTTCGGGCCCGTGATCCGGCGCGTCCAGCTTGCGCCGCCCTCGGCGGACAGCGCCGCCCGCACGAAGATGAAGATCATCAGACTGACGATCGCCACGGACGCGCCGAGTTCGATCGGGTGGTCGAAAGCGAGAGTGAAGAGCTGCACGCGGTCCTCGAAGGGGAGGGCGGTCGACGGCGAAATGCTAGCACGCGGGCGCAGGGCTACGATGGCCGCGCGATGCGCCTTCCCCACCAGCCCAGGACCGTGCCTTCGCGCCCCGGACCCGGCGCACCTACCGGATGAACACGTTCGGCCGCCTCGGCGGCTGGGCTGCGCGCCGACGGTGGTGGATCGTTGCCGCCTGGACGGTGCTGCTTATCGGAGCGATCCCACTGGCGACGCAGACGAGCGGGGCGTTGCGCTCCGGTGGCTTCATTCGACAGGACCTTGAGTCGGCCCGCGCCAAGCAGGTCCTGAGCAGCGAGCTCGGGCTGCCGGAGGCCGCGGTGGCCATCGTGTTCCACTCTCCGACCCTCCGCGCGGGCGATCCGGCGTTCGAGGGGGCCGCCGCCATGGCAATGACCGGTGTGGCCGATGCGCCTCACGTGCGCGGCATCCTGCCGCACGCGCTGTCCACGACCCAGGTCTCGGCCGACGGGCACACGGCCTACGACGTCGTCTGGCTGGACCTGCCGGCCGACGATTCACCCCTTGCTCTGCCGGGCATCCGGGCGGGGCTGAAGGACGCCCCGGGACTCGAGGTCGGGCTGGCGGGCGGTCCCGCGTTCTACGGCGACGTCCAGGAGGTCTCGGAGTCGGACCTCCGCCGGAGCGAACTGATCTCGTTGCCGCTCGCCGCGCTGGCCCTGTTGATCGTCTTCGGGTCGGTCGTGGCCGCCGCCCTTCCGCTGGCGGTCGGTGGGGCGGCTGTCCTGGCGGCCCTGGCCGCGATCTTCCTCGTCGCATCCCTTGTTCCGATGAGCATCTTCGTCCTCAACCTGGCGACCCTCCTGGGACTTGGGCTCGGCGTCGACTATTCACTGCTCATGACGAGCCGGTTCCGGGAGGAACTCGCGCGGGGCGCTGGATCCGTCTCCATCGAAGCTGCCGTCTCGGCGACGATGGCAACCGCCGGTCGCGCGGTCTTCTTCTCGGGCCTGACCGTCCTGCTCGGCCTCCTGGGCCTGATCCTGTTCGACTTCATGATCCTGCGGTCCGTCGGCATCGCCGGCGCGATCGTCGTCCTGTTCGGTGTGTTGGCGGCTCTGACGCTGCTCCCGGCGCTGCTGGCGATCGCCGGGCAGCGCGTCGACTCGCTACAGGTCCGACGGATCAGGCGAACCACCGGCGCGGACGGGCCGTGGGCCCGCCTGGCTAATCGCGTCATGGACCATCCGGTGCGCGTCCTCGTGCCGACACTTGGCCTGCTGCTGGTGTTGGGGCTGCCGTTCCTCCACGTTCGGTTCAACGCGCCGGACTCCTCGATCCTGCCCGAGCGGGTTCCGTCCCGAATCGCCTTCGATCGTCTGACGGCCGCATTCGGCGCCGGGCCCTTCGCGCCGATCCAGCTGGCGGTTCGGACCACGGAGGCGGTGACATCGCCCGACAACCTGGCCCGCATCTATGAATACACGCGTTTGGTCGCGGCCGATCCACGGGTCGCCAGGGTGGACAGCCTCGTTGATGTGGACCCCCGGATCACGCTGGCCCAGTACCAGTTGCTCTATGGCAGCCCGTCCGGGCCGCCGGACCGATTCGTCCAGGAGGCGCTGGCTGCGACGACGCGAGGGACGTTGACGGCAATCACGATCACGACGCCGTATGGCCCGAATGAGCAATCGGGGCGTGACCTCGTGCGCGATCTACGTTCGGGCAGTGGATCCCTTGCTCCTCCAGCCGGGCTCACCGTTCTGGTCGGTGGAGGGGCAGCCGACGTGGAGGACGTCGTGGCCGGAGTGGCGGCCGACTTCCCGCGGACTGCACTGTTCATCCTCCTCACCACGTACGCGGTGCTCTTCCTGCTGCTGCGGAGCGTGCTGTTGCCGCTCAAGGCGCTGGCGATGAACACCCTCTCGATCGCAGCATCCTTCGGAGCCTTGGTGTGGATCTTCCAGGATGGCAACCTGTCGGCGCTTCTCGGCACACGGCCCCTCGGGTTCGTCGAGACGACGCAGCCGGTGATCCTGTTCTGCGTGCTCTTTGGTCTGTCGATGGACTACGAGGTCTTCCTGCTGACGCGGATGCGCGAGACCTGGGATCGAACGCATGACAACCGGGCGGCGGTCGCCCACGGACTCGAGCGAAGTGGCCGAATCGTCACCTCGGCAGCACTGATCGTCGTCGTCGTGGCGGGTTCCTTTGCCTTCGCCGACATCGTGCTCATCAAGGCGCTCGGACTGGGCATCGCCGTGGCGGTTGCCCTGGATGCGACGGTCGTCCGAGCGCTGCTCGTCCCGGCCACGATGCGCCTCCTCGGTCACTGGAACTGGTGGGTCCCGGGCTGGCTCGGCCGGTGGCTGCCGGATATCGCCGAGCACGAGGGGCAGGCATGAAGCCGCCACGCGAGGCGCGCTGGCTGGGGACCGTGCTGGCAGCCGCGCTGGTGAGCCTGATCCTCGTGGGCTGTTCAGGTCCGATCCTCGCAAATCCGCCCCTCGTCCCGAGCATCCCCGAGACCCCACCGCCGACCGCTGCGGCGCCCGCGGACCCGCAGCCGCTCGTCTTCCCACGGGACGACGGGCCGCACCATAGACTGACTGAGTGGTGGTACTACACGGGTCATCTTGAGTCAGAGGATGGTCGGTCATTCGGCTTCGAGGCGGTCGTCTTCCGGGCGGAACGCGGTCTGGCTCCCGTCACGTGGGCCTCCCACCTGGCCCTGACCGACGAGTCCGGCGGGCGGTTCATGTACGGCCAGCGAGCGGTGATCGGCCCGTCCGTGGATCGCGGGGTCGCCGATGTCAACGGGGATCAGACGGGCTTCACGCTGGCAGTCGGGGGATTCGATCCGAGTGGTGCGGTCCGCGAACCCTGGATCCTGTCCGGGTCCGGCGGGTCGGACCAGATCCAGGCGGCGCTGGCGCCCGAGGAGGCGACCGGTGGAGGGCCATTTGCGCTCGACCTGGCCGTGGCGTCGCGTGACCCGGTGGTCGCGCATGGCGGCATCGGCTGGATCGATTTCGGGTCCGCTGGGAGTTCGTACTACTACTCCCGGCCCCGAATGACGGCGAGCGGCTCCATCACCCTCGACGGGCAGGTGCTGCGAGTTCGCGGAACGGCGTGGTTCGACCACCAGTGGGGCGATTTCGTCTCGGTCGGCGGCGGTGGCTGGGATTGGTTCGCCGTCAACCTCGACGACGGGACGGACCTCACGATCTCGCTTGTCCGGGCGCCGGACGGATCCTATCCGCTGATCTACGGCACGCTCGTCATGGATGGGGTCGCACGCGGCCTCGAGCGGACGGAGTTGTCGGTGGAATCGGATCCGACGCGAACCTGGACTAGCCCGGGAACCGGGTCGATCTATCCAGCGCGCTGGACCTTGACGATCCCGGGGGCTGGCCTCGTCATCGGGCTTGAGCCGACCGTTGCCGATCAGGAGTTGGACACTCGGGCCACGACGGGCGTCGTCTACTGGGAGGGATCTCAGCAGGTCAGCGCGACACGCGACGGGATGCCCATCGGCGGCAAGGCATACGTCGAGCTGACCGGCTACGGACCGCCGACGCCGTAGGGACCGCGGCGGATCTACGGGCCGTTCGGCCCTACCGCCACTTCCGGGCCGACTCGAGCATCGGCTCGTGCGCATCGATCTGAGCCACCGCAGCCAATACGCCATCCGCGCGACGGTGGCCATTGCCCTGGCCGGAACCCGGGTGCCGCTCAGCACCCGCCGAATCGCCGAACAGATGGACGTGCCAGCCGGATTTCTGGCGCACGTCCTGGCGGATCTCGTGCAGGCCGGGATCGTTGCAGGAACGCCAGGTCGGAATGGCGGCTACACACTGACCGTGCCAGCCGCGGAGCTCGATCTGCTCCAGATCGTCGATGCCGTCGAAACGACCGAAGAACCGCCGCGCTGCGTGATGCGTGCGGATACGTGTGGTTCCGATGGGATGTGCGCCGTCCATGAGGCATTCGAAAATGCGACCGCGGCCATGCGCAAGGAGCTCGCAGCCACATTGCTGTCGGACGTCGCCAGGCGGCATCGAGGCGGCGCCGGTAGCATCACCGCCACGTCGTACGACGCTTCCGGGTAAGGACGACCAGCCCGCAATCAGGGGCCAAATGGCCCGTTCTCGTCCATGTCAGCGTGGGCGAATATTCACAGCGTCGCGGTATGTGTTTCGCCGGTTGTCTCGGCGCCACGCGGCCAACGGTCTTCGGACGACCAGGAGTGAGGAATGATGCGTTCACGAGTCTTTGGATTGCTCGCGATTGTTGCCCTCGTGGGGGCCGCGTGCGCGCCTTCGGCCGGCGCGCCGACCTGGACCTATACGCCAGGTGGCGCCAACGGCGCTGCCGCAACCCCGGCGCCATCGAGTCCCGCGACCGCCGGCGGTGAGGTTCTCGGCACCCTCGATTTCGAAGCCGTCGACCTCGCGTTCAAGCCCGCGGACGCGACGGTCCCGAAGGCGGGGACGTACGAAGTCAAGCTCACCAACAATGGCGCCATCCCCCACGACATCACCTTCGCCGACGGAACGACGACCGGTCTCGTGGACGCGGGACAGACCAAGACGGTCAACGTCACCGTTCCAGACGGCGGCCTGACCTTCATATGCAGCGTTCCCGGTCACGCAGCCGCCGGCATGAAGGGCGGCGTCACGATCGCCGGAGCAGCGGCCGGCGGGGGCGACAGCCATGGGGGCCCGGCCCCATCAACGGACGTCAAGGCTGATCCGAACGCACCCGCCTACACCCTCTACCCGGCCGGGGCCCCCAAGGTCCTTCCGGGCACCGTCCACGACATCGATCTCTACATCCAGGAGAAGCTGATGACCGTGGCGGAGGGCTTTGTCCAGAAGGTCTGGGCCTTCGGCACGACCCCGGACAACGCGACGGTCCCCGGGCCGGTCATCCGCGTACACCTCGGCGACACGGTCAACGTCCACCTGATCAACCCGGCCACGAACGAGCTCCCCCACAGCGTGGACTTCCATGCCAGCCAGGTCGCCTGGAACGACGAGATGACGTCGATCAAGCCCGG